>CAKSEM010000188.1 GCA_934446485.1 uncultured Eubacteriales bacterium
CCGACGCTGTTTATCAATACTAAAATGAAGGTCGTAAACCGTGCCTATAAAAAGATCGATATTGTACCGTATGACATAACTGCCCGCGATACCATCGGTCGTTCGCTCGAGAAGGACGATGTCTCACGCGCCGGAGAGGTTGCATCTGATCTCATAGAGCATCAGTCGGAGTGGTATGATCAGATTGAACGTGAAAAACACAATTACTTCTATAATCTCGGTCACAGCGGTGAAGTGGCAGCTGACTATATAATCAGCCGTCTCGTACATAAAAAGAAGAAGAAGGCACACGTTGATGCCATGCCGGAAAATGAAAAGGCGACCGAAGCATCGACAACGTCGGACACTTCGGCTGACAATGGGCAGCGAGAGTCTGACCGTACACAGGATGTCTCGGCTGACAGCGAGGGAAAATAATCGGACACAGCCTAGTTCAACCGCATAAAGTTAAAAAGAACCGCCCATATGGGCGGTTCTTTTTAGTCTATGTTCCGAAATCTCAGAAGTTTTCGGCATTAATTGCATACACGGAATCTTAAAAGCGAGCGAGGGAAGATAGCGGTATATGTAAAAATCTGCATATTTTTGATTACGATAGTTTTCGGAACGATCGCTTACACAGTTTTCTTCATCTTCGACATCTGGCGTTGGGCCATAACTAGGTCATAGTATATTCCGTGTCGGCGCATCAATTCTTCGTGAGATCCGAATTCCGCAACTCCGCCGCGGTCGAGCACCAGTATGCGATCGGCATTTCGCAGAGTTGACAGTCTGTGTGCGATAGCAAGCGTCGTGCGGTTATCAGTCAGCTTTTGAAGAACATCCTGAACCTCTTTTTCCGTTTCCGTATCGAGAGCCGATGTTGCTTCATCAAGTATCAGTATTTGCGGATTTCTGAGCAGCGCACGTGCAATAGAGACACGCTGACGCTCACCGCCCGAAAGGGAATATCCTCGCTCTCCGACGCGGGTATCGTACCCGTCCGGCAGCTTTATTATGAATTTATGTGCGCCGGCGAGCTTTGCTGCTGCGATTATCTCCTCGGCATCAGCATTCGGCTTGGCATATCTGATATTGTCGAATATCGATCCCGAGAACAGGTACGTTTCCTGGAGCACAACACCCATCTGCGAGCGCAGCGATTCCTGAGGAATGTCGCGCAGATCGCGTCCGTCGACAGTGATCTTGCCTGAGGTCGGATCGTACATCCGCATGACGAGATTGATCAGCGTCGATTTTCCGACTCCCGAGCGTCCGACGATCCCGACCATCTCTCCGGGGTGTATCACTGCGGAAACATTGCGGAGTACCGGTGACACGGAGTCATACGAGAAGGAAACGTCGGAAAGCTCTATCTCTCCGCGAATGTCGATCGGCAATGCGCCGGGTGAATCAGGTACACCGGGATCTTCATCGAGAATTTCGAATATTTTTGCTGTCGATGTTGAGGTGCGTGAAACTATTCGCGGTATTTCGGATATCCAACGCATAGGTCCGTATATCAGGGCGGTGTATGATGAGAACTGAACCATCTCACCGACCGTCATCCGACCGTCAAGTATGCCTTGCCCGACGTAATATAGGAGGAAAAATTCGCCTATGCCGAGCATAAAGCTGAGACACGGCATTATGATTCCTCCGGCAATCTCAGACTCGGCAAGTGCCTGACGTTCACGGTCAGTAACTCGTCTGTGGCGCTCGATTTCGCGCTCCTCCATGCCGAATGCTTTGACGACGCGTATTCCGGAAAAGGCATCATGCAATACTGAATTAGCTCTGGATGTCATATTCCAGCTGCGTCTTATGTACCTGTGAAAGATGACTCTGATATGCCGATTCAGATATGCGATTACGGGAACGGGGCAGAGCACGAGCAGTGCGATTCTGTAGTCGTACACGAACAGGATGACGCTGACGGCTATCAGTACCGATCCCATTTGGAGGATGCTGCCGAGATCATTTGTCAGAAAGTTGCTTATGACTTCCGTATCTGAGGATACGCGATTTATCAGCTCACCGGAGGTGCGCTTCTGAATTTTTGATATTGACAGTGCCTGAACCTTGTCAAATGTCATCTGGCGCAGTCGTTTTATAAGACCTGCGCTTGCGTCTATTACGATCACATCGCGAAGTGTTCCGATAATCTGACCGAGCACGCTGACAGCGAGCATTGAAGCGATAACACCGACGAATCCGGCAAGCACGGGGGAGGCGGCTTTTATATAATCGTCAACCAATATGCGGTTTAAATACGGCGATACAAGGCTTACGGCGGATGATACAAAGAACAGTGCCACCGACAGCAGGATCATCCATCTCCACGGAGAAGCGATTCTGAGGAGCCGCCGTACACCTGAGGCTGAACGGCTGCAATGCGGACATTCCGTGGAGCCCGGCGGCAGCGGACGATTGCAGCGGGGACATGATCTGCCCGTGCCGTATTCGTGTACGGTATCACTGTGAATACCTCGGAGCAATCCGTTGAGATCTCCGATTGCGGCTATGAACATCCGAGATTCGGCGTTGCTGCCGCGGCAGATAATCTGCTGCCCGCCGTCCTTAGCTGTGCATCCTATGAAGAGGCAACCGACGCCGGCTGTCAGTGTGAACTCCGATACTTCCGACAGAGTTACCTGTCGTACGGCTCTGCCGTCTACAACTACGGTCAGATATCCGTCGGTCGCCGCAACGTATTCACCGTGTG
Organism: uncultured Eubacteriales bacterium; assembly: GCA_934446485.1. Lineage (GTDB taxonomy): Bacteria > Bacillota > Clostridia > Oscillospirales > CAG-272 > RUG11130. The sequence goes on from CAKSEM010000188.1 coordinate 2,705, forward strand.
AGCCGTCAGGCGGGAGATCGACCGGAAATATAACGCGAATTTCCGACGGCTTTGAACAGACCCCTGCGGAAACCGCGTCAGTAATTAAAAGATCTTTATCGTACATGGTCAGTCCTTTCAGAACGGGTATATCACAGATAACTTTCGATGAGTCGGTGCGAGCGGCGGTCGAGACGCTCCGGTGACGGCAGAGTATACCTGTTGCTGTCTATATCCGTTATAAGAACCGTGCCGTCGGGTGCCTGACGTATACTGTTGAAGGTATCACGCAGTGTAAATGATACCTCTGTGTCTCCCGTCTTTGCTACCCAATAGGAAAAGCCGCGCTTATCGCGCACCGATGTCACAGAGGTGAGATCGCATACGTAGTATCTGCGACGCAGCTCTGTGCGAAGCATATCTGCACACTCATGCGGAAAATCGTCCACATCACGGATTATTCCTATCTCACATTCATCAGGATCGAGTACCGATATGTATCTGTAGGGAGATTCGAGCGGAAACGCGCGGTGCAGGGAAACGCGCGGATAGTGTGAGCGTGTGTCGCCTACCGTGTCGAGGGCGAGGAAATCTCCTGAGCGAGAAAAGATCGCCGT
>CAKSEM010000189.1 GCA_934446485.1 uncultured Eubacteriales bacterium
CAAATGGGGTACCGTCGACGGATACGACCTCATCATAAACTCGGAAAAGACCGGCATCAACGGCGCGGTAAGCGTTATCAGGGCTTTTCTCGACACCGACGCCGACTGAAAATGTATACGAGGGCTGCGGCAAGGCTTCATCTGAAACGGTCATGCCGCAGCTCGATTTGTGTGGAAAATCACTGCCCGACTCGGTCTCTCTGTACGATCGGGCAAAGCTCTCAGATCCCATACAGCATGCCGCATCCGGCAAAGCTGCCGTGCCATGTCGATCTCGGTCAAATATCACACATTTCCCGTATTCATTTCAAGGCGTTTGCGCAGCTCGCGCTCCAGTTTCGGCGGATAACGACACATGAGAAACACGGCTCCGGAAACAATGTCGGACATAAAAATCACAACCGGGGTAAGTATAAATACGTGCCCGGCAACGATCCCGCCGAACGCAAGCATTACGGAGCGTGAAACGTGCCCCATAAGCACACGCTCATTGAGTGCGCCTAATATCCATGCGGCTATCAGCATCAAAAAGATCACCGCCGAAAGTATAATGCCCGCTCTGCAGCTTATCCGCTTGAGAGAATCGCAGATATCACACAACGCGGAAACATCATCATCGGACACTTTGCGCTCTCCGCGCTGCGGTGTGCACGTGACCGACATTACGAGACGTACAGCAAATGCGGCAAGGATCGGCAGCACCAATGTACCGACAGCCGAAATTACAGCCACCGCCGGCAGTTCCGTTCTCCCGAAGGCAATATTTATAAGCTTGATAAGCTGTGACAGGGCAGGCACCTTTGAAATAACGGCGGAAATGTTTCCGAAGCATCTCCCGAGAATATATACTATCATTATCAGCGGACAAACTATGAACACCGTTTCGCTTACTGCCGCGAGGACTCTTCTCAATGAGCTGCGCCAAACGAGCTCATTTCCGATGCCTCCGAGCCTTCTGCGAGAGCACAATACTTCCCGTTCCAACTTATTTTTCCTCCCGCTTTCTGTCGTTTTATAAATTCTATCACAACCCCATCCCGTTTTCAATGTATTGCACACCGATTTAAGAAATTCTTAATCACGGCGGGAAGCCCGTCGGGCGAAATCATTAAATTTTGCGAAATCATTGAATTTTGTTTTGTAATATGATATAATGTGGGAGATATTCTGTAGAGGAGAGTGCTATCATTTTGAAAACCGACTCAAACTCCCGGACTAAAAAACGTGCCGAAGAGCATATCCTCGCTGCCATCAAAGGCAGTGTGATCATATCTGCTCTTGACAGGTTCTGCCTGAAGATATACGATCTTCTGTGCTCCGGAATGTTCGCATGGCTGTTCTCGCATGAACGCCGCACTTCAAGTACGGACAGCATCCGTCAAAAGCCGCGAGGGCGAATTGAAAGGGTCAAGGACCGTCTGTCGGAAAGAATCGAAAACTCAAAGATCGTCAACGCGGTCACGCGCCTTTCCGGTCGCGCCGTGTGTCTCAGACTCCACATAGTGGGAACATACCTGATGTCATTCGCAGCGTATACAATCCTGTTTGCGCTGATCGCCGGATTTATGAATAACAACGTCGCAGGAAGATACGCTATGTATCTGCGGGCGATCGAAGCTCTTACATTGGCGGCGCTTTCAATTCCGTTTCTTGCATCAAAAAAAACGGTCTCGGAGGCAGTATGCTCGTCTCGTATATGCCGATTCATTGTAAATTCGTGCGGTTTCTCGACGGACAAGCTGTCAGTCTCCGGCAAAAGCGGGAAATTCGCTCCGGCATTCGTGCTCGGGCTCCTCTCGGGAGCGGCATCTCTCGTGATATCGCCGCTGTATATTCTGTGCGCGATCGCGGCAGTGATATATCTGTATATCATTCTATCCACGCCTGAATTCGGACTCTTGTCCCTCTTCTTCCTGATGCCGTTTTTGCCGACTATGGTACTCGTCGGACTTACGCTGTTCACGGACATTGCTTTCTTTATTAAGCTGATCCGTCGCAAAAGGGTGCTTCACTTCGATCGTTTGGATCTCATAGCTCTCATATTTGCCGCGCTGATGCTTATCGGAGGCGTTGTGTCGCTCTCTCCGAGAGGCTCCCTCCCCCCGGCACTTGTATATGTAGCTTTCATGTCGGTCTTTTTCCAGCTCTCATGCTGTGTCAGATCAGAAAAGTGGCTCACAAAGTGCTTGACGGCACTCATAGTTTCCGGACTTATAACAGCTTTCTACGGAATAATACAGTATGTCCTCGGCAACACGATGACGTCGGCATGGATCGACGCAAATCTGTTTGAAGGCATTGACGGCAGAGCAACATCAACGCTCGAAAATCCGAACATGTTCGGTGAATACCTGATCATGATAATGCCGATTGCCTGCTCCATGTGGATGGCGGGAATCGGTGTGCGGCGAAAGAATTCTTTCTGCGCCTTTGCCTGCATGGCAATGGCACTTATTCTTACATGGAGCCGCGGTGCATGGCTCGGCTTCCTGTTCTCCTTTGCAGCACTTCTGCTCATCTGGAACCGCCGTTCAATATGGATATTCCTCTGCGGAATCGCCGCTCTCCCGATAGCATCCGTCGTCCTCCCGAGCACGATCGTATCACGATTTACAAGCATAGGCAATCTTGCCGATACATCCACGTCATACAGGCTTTCCATATGGCGCGGTGCCGTTCATATGCTGAGAGATGTGTTCCTGTCGGGAATCGGCGTCGGAAACGCAGCGTGGAAACGTATATACTTCAACTATTCCCTCGTCGGCATTACACGCGCCGACCATTCGCACAATCTGTTCCTTCAGACCGCGATCGACCTCGGACTTCCCGGAATTCTCGTATTCCTTATTCTTATGGTACTTCTCGCACGATGTGCATTTACTGCGTTCCGGCACACTTCGGAGCTGCCGACCGAGGAGAACAGCTCCATGACTCAGTATCAGCACAAAATGGCGATTGCAGGTCCGCTCTGCGGAATCTTCGCCGTGCTCATCCAAGGGCTGACCGACTACTCATGGTACAATTACAGAGTCTACCTCATGTTCTGGCTCATAGCCGGGCTTATCCCCGCACTCGCAAAGAACGCTCGCCGTGCGGCTGATGCCGGCACGGCAGAGACGCTTGAAAACGGTACAGACACCGCCTCTGCCGATATAAAGCTGTCGGACGGAGAGATGTAAGATTTACAGCAGTATCATACGCGGGCGGCATGGCACTGAAGCCCGGTGTCAAATACGATCCGTCTCGCATTTCCCGCAGCAGCACGATGTCTCCGGGTAAGAAAGGTTTGG
>CAKSEM010000190.1 GCA_934446485.1 uncultured Eubacteriales bacterium
CGGGTATCGTAACATTGCCGCTGTTGCGACTACAGCCATAGATACCATAGCTGTCGTCGCCTAATTGTACAAGGTCGCATTTGAAGTCATTGAAATCCGGACGGATGACTCCCCAGAAGGTGTCGTATCCATTGTTCGGTTCATACGGTTGATTTTCGAATCTTCCGACTACCTGCTTGTTTGAATCTCTGCCGCCGGCACTGTTGTTCTGGTCGATAAGATTCATCGATATGGAATTTGCACTTTCGACTATTGCTATGTGCCCGAGAGTATTTTTGACTTTTTTCCCCGTCTTTTATGACGAGCGTTGAGGTCCATACTGCTATGTCGCCGGGTTTGGCAACGAATCCAGGATAATACTGGATCGTATCGAAGCCTTCGGGCGGTGTCTTTTTTGCGTAGTCGCAGGCATTGCCTCCGGTCGGGCGGACACCGAGGAATTCATAATATGCGTATATGAGAGCGACGCACTGTCCCGAACCGACCTTGCTTCCGATTTTAGACACCGCCCGGCTTACGGCTTCATCGCTGGACTTGTTTACTGCTCCCGCAGGAACGGCAAGACAGAGGGAAGTTACTTCTATGATGACAGCAAGCAGCATTGACATAAATCTTTTTTCATGATTTGCTCCTTTGTAATTTCAAAGTTGATCAAATTCTGATTTTTAACACAACTATAACGCAACAATATGCTAAAGTTAAGAAAAAATCTTATTTTTAACACAAAACAGGAGAGACTATGAAAATCTACGAATATGAGGGACGAAAGAATATATGCGGTGAGCGTGTTCATGAAGCGCGGTGCCGTATTCGGCTGACTCAGCAGGACCTTGCAGCGAGGCTGCAGATCGATGGTGTGATTTTGGAGCGCGACAGTGTGTCTCGAATCGAGCTCGGGACACGGTTCGTCGCCGACTATGAGCAGAGGGCGATATCACGGATACTGAGGGTGTCGGTACAGTGGCTCCTCGGAATGGAGTGACGTGGCTTGCCGATATTAAAAGCGTGTCTGACGCTGATGCGTCAGGCACGCTTTTCGGTACAGTGTTATTTGAAGTACGGGACGGATGTCCGATTTTGCGGTCGTGCGAAGATTGCCGTGCCCAATATGCGGTGCAGTCATTCGTGCGACACGGCATCGGATCGGCATCGACGGTATTCGGCGGGAGTCATGCCGAAATAGGTCTTGAATGTCGATGTGAATTTGCTCGGCGTTTCATATCCGACGCTTTGACCGATCTCGGCAACGCTTGCGTCGCCCGTCAGCAGAAGTTCGGCAGCACGTTCCATTCTCAACCGTTTCATATATGCGGCAATGGGTGAGCCGAACACGTCTCGGAACGAGGTCTTGAGACTCGTTGCGCTGATGCAGTACTTTGCAGACAGCTCGTCGATAGTTCTGCGCTGCGAGAGGTTATGTCGCAGGTCGCGCTCAACATCCTTTATTATGTCGGTCTGACGTTTGTGATAGAACGTCATTGGCGACTGCGCCTTTGGATCGAGCTCATGCAGAAACAGCAAGAGCTCCATGACGCGAAGCCTGATGTGGAGAGGAAGCAGATCCTCGGAAGATGTGAACACCGGTTCGAAAAAGTGCTTTGTCTCCGGAGAGGCTCGGAACAGAAAGCAATCGTCATCGGCAAAGAATTTGCCGATGAGTTCGGACGGGGATATACCGCGTGAAGCAAATGCCGCAGGCAATACGGCGGAATCGGGAGCAACCGATACTGCAATGCCGCTGTAGTAGCCGAGAGGAAATTCGAGGTGCTCGGCATGGTTATCGGTCATACTGAGGAATATATCGCCTTCACCCATATACAGGATGCAGCCGTCTCTCATGCGGCATTCCATTCTGCCGCGGCGGCACCAGCTGATCTCAAGCACCGGAACTTCGCCCGGTACGGCGCACAGCCCCTGCGGTGCATCGTATTCCTGTGTATAAAAATCGATCCCGGGCATGACGGCATATTTTTTGCCGTTCCCGTACAGCTTGTCGCTCATGCTCTCCGTCCTCCACAGTCACGCCGGCGGGCAGCGCTTCGGTCTTTTCTGTTACGATTATACCAGAAAACGGAGTGGGAATCAAGAGTCTGTACGGTAACGCAGAGCTCGCATTGCGTTGACAATTGCTATGAGGCACACTCCGACGTCGGCAAACACGGCAGCCCACATTCCCGCAATTCCCAGTGCGCCGAGCGCGAGCACGACGGCCTTTACCGCAAGCGCGAAGATTATGTTCTCGCGTACGATCCTCATGGTGCGGCGTGAGATTGCGAACGCGTCGGGAATACGTCTTACGTCGTCATCCATCAGGACGACATCGGCGGCTTCTATCGCGGCATCGCTGCCGAGCGCCCCCATTGCAAAGCCGACGTCGGCACGCGATATGACCGGTGCATCGTTTATTCCGTCACCGACGAAAGCTACCCCGCCGTCGGTCGAAGCGATGATCCGCTCAACCTCCGACACCTTGTCGCCGGGAAGCAGCTCGGCTCGGTATTCATCGATTCCAAGCTCACCTGCAACGCTGTGAGCTACGGCTTCGGCATCACCCGTCAGCATGACGGTGTGAACACCGGATGTGTCGCGCAGACGTGCGATCGCGTCGGCTGCACCGTCCTTGATGCTGTCGGAGATTATGATGTGACCGAGGTATCTCCCGTCAAGGGCTACGTGTACTTCGGTGCCGGTCAGATGGCATTTGTGTGCGCCTTCCGCGCCGACACGTGTCATCAGCTTCAGATTTCCTGCGGCTATCTGTCCGTCGTCGGAATCGGCAATGACACCCTCGCCGGATATCTCGCTCACGTTGCGGACGGCATCTGCCGGAATATCATGCCCGTATGCACGTCTGATCGATGCTGCGATCGGATGGCTTGACGAGCTTTCTGCAAGTGCCGCGAGACGAACTATATCGTCGCGCGATACATCTCCCGGGTGCACCGCCGTAACCTCAAACGAGCTTTTCGTCAGAGTCCCTGTTTTGTCGAATACGACGGACTTTATTCCGGACATCGTTTCAATATAGCAAGCTCCCTTTACGAGGATTCCGTTTGAGGATGCACATCCGATACCCGCGAAAAACGAGAGTGGTACGGATATAACGAGAGCGCAGGGGCAGGATATTACGAGGAATGTGAGAGCGCGACCTATCCAACGGCTCCATTCGCCTGTGAAAAGCGACGGAATGACGGCAAGTAGGACGGCGCCGATCACGACGCACGGTGTATAGACTGCGGCAAACTTTGTGATAAAGTTTTCGCTGCGGCTCTTGCGCGAGGCTGAGT
>CAKSEM010000191.1 GCA_934446485.1 uncultured Eubacteriales bacterium
GAAAACCATCACCTTCGCGGAATTGCAGGAAGCTATCAGCAACAAAAACGGTTCGGATTTGGATTGCCTTGCTGCATAAATATGGGGTATCGCATCGCGATACCCCATATTTCTTTGAATTCGGACAACATCGGCTATGCCTGCGGAGGTTTCCGTAAAAAGCTTTAGCTTCAAGAATCGAGCGAAGCGAGTCGGGAATAGCGATTCGGCAAATTCGTATGCACTCGATAAAGGCGGCAGATGCCCGCATTCGTGCGGCGGATATCCCACCGCACCGGCCGCATCTTGAAGGGGCGCCCCCCATGATGCATTGCTGCATCATGGGCGATGAGCGGCGCGACGCACGGCTGCGCAGACGGCGGCTCTTCGATCCGCGAAGTCGGTGCACAGCAGAACTTGCGGCTGTTCTGCGCGGTGCCGGAAAAAATGAAAGATAATCTCGAAAAAATTCAAAATAGCTATTGCAATGGAGCAAAGTTTGTGGTATAATACTCACACAGGCTTTCCGCGCGGCGCGCAATATGCAAGCCTAAAAACATAATATGGCCCGTTGGTCAAGCGGCTAAGACATCGCCCTCTCACGGCGAAAACGGGAGTTCGATTCTCCCACGGGTCAAACGAGATGTTGGCGTATCCCTGCAGGTGCTGCAGATGCCGACTGAAGCAGAAGGGATCACCGAGATCGGTGATCCTTTCTGCGCTTTTTAACGCGAGGTGTTTCCGACCTTCGTCGGCGGGCTGCGCGGCAGATTGCACCTGAGGCGCTCCTCTGCCTTATATCGGGCGGTGCAGCTGTTTGTGTGCGGAAGTGCTCGTGCAGACAAAAAACGCCGTGCATCTTTCGTGCAGCATCGGGAAAACTTAAATTAGCAGAGCCGTGCCTTGGGCGAACGACGTGAGAACGGTTCGGTAATTCGGAGAGGATGGTGTTATTATGTCAGTTTTGACGATCGATCACAACAATTTTGATGAGCTCGTAATCGAAGCGGATCGCCCGGTGCTCCTCGATTTCTGGGCGCCGTGGTGCGGTCCGTGCCGCATGGTGTCCCCGATAGTTGAGGAGATCGCCTCCGAGCATCCGGAGATTACGGTCGGTAAGGTCAATGTCGATGTTGAGACGGAGCTTGCCGCAAAGTTCAGAATAATGAGTATTCCCGCGCTCTTTGTCATTCGCGACGGCAAGATTGCGGAGCAGGCAGTCGGAGCGCTTCCGAAGGAGAGGATACTTGAGCTTCTGAAGTGACGGCTCTCGTGTAAGCCTGCGTGTCAAAAAACGCTGATGTCGGACCGACATCAGCGTTTTTTGCTGCTCGAAGGATCGGCAAAAGGTATGCCGGGAAATTCCCTTTGGGAAAACAATAAGTAAATGAATGACGGCGGGTCGTTTATTGCCGAAGGGCACGCGCGAATCTGCGAAGAACCGTTGCGAACTGTGCCCGCGTTGCGCGGTCGGACGGTGCGAGGCGGCCGCACGAAGCGGAACTGTCCGAGGACGGTAAACCGTCAATAATACTCCGATCGCACGCCCATGCGAATGCATCCCGCGCATACAGGGACACGCTGTCATAATCCTCCGTGCCGCTGATATCGGTGCCTGATGAGCATGAAAGCCCCAATACGGTTTTTGCGTATCTGTAAAGCATCGTCACAAGCTGCTCCCTCGTGATCTTTCCGTCGGGATCGAACCTATTCGCGGACACTCCGTTTACAACTCCCGCACCGCGGGCCCACTTTACTGCATCTCGGTACCATTCGGCACCGAGATCGGTAAACGGACAAGCGCCCGCCGATGGCGGTGCGCCTGCGAGACGGTACAGCACTGTCGCGACCTCCGCACGTGTCGTCGTTCCGTCCGGACTGAATCTGTCCTTTGATACGCCGTTCATGAGTCCTGCCATATATACGAATTCGACTCCGGCACTGTACCATGCCGAATCCGGAACATCTGTGAACGGGTTGCTGCGATTGTCGATCTGCGTTTCGGCAAGTGTGACTGCAGCGTTTTTTCCTGCTCCGTCGGCGCCGGACATTAAGCCGAATCTGCCGAGCGATACACCGTAACAGTCGGTAAGCGGGCGGTCACTCGTCTCCGTCCCGGCGTAGACACCGAGAGTCAGATAAATCCTGCTTCCGACGGACATCGGAAACGGCGATATTTCGCGAAACGGAACTGACCACTCGCAGGTTATGTACCCATTGTCGGAGAACGCGATTATAAAGTCGCGGTTAGGTTCGGGTGAAAAGCTGCCGGAAAGTCCGAGGTGACCGTCGTGACCGCGCATATACTCTCCGGTTTCGGCATTGCGAGAGACGGCATATGAGAGGATGGGATCGCTGCTGTCGGCGGAATCTGCGACCTTCAGCAGTATTCCGAGGTTTGAAAGGAATGCGTATCCGGGAGTATCGCCGCCACCCTCCGGGATGCTCTGCGAAAATTCGTCCGGGCGGAATCGCACGGCAAAATTCAAGCCGTGGATCTCGTCCCATGAAAAGAAATACTCAACGGATTCAAGAAGGGATTCCGCGCGGTCGAAGGATCTGTCTCCGCCGTAAAATTCAAGAGTCAGCGGAGTTGTGGCGGCGTAATTTGAAATATTCAGGCGATCGTATTCGGCGGGGTAGATTACGCCGTCATTCATGACGATGTCCGCATCGGCACGGCGGACGGTAAATGCGACGTGCTCAGAGGCTTCGGGTGTGAAGACTTGTGCCGACGCGGGAAGAACGGCGAGCGCAAGTGCGAGAAATACCGAAACGACTCCTGCAAAATGCCTCTTCATACGTGTCCATCCTTTCCGCACGGGGTGTGTTGATCATCCGTTTTTATCCTTTATACCACATATAATGGCAAAAGTCAAGCGCAGTCGATCGGTTCCGCACGATTTGCAAATCGAAGAATAGGCGAGATTTTGAGAGCTTTGGCATAACTAAATTAAAATATTCGGATTTTTTAGGAAATACTTGTTGACACGACGCCGGATGTGTGATATAATCAGTCACGTTAGTGAAAAATATTTCGGAGGAAAATGCAATGTCAACTTACATGGCAAAGAAAGAGACGATCGAGCGCTCTTGGTATATCATTGACGCTGCCGGCAAGCCGCTCGGTAAGACCGCTGCCGCTGCCGCTGCCATTCTGCGCGGCAAGCACCGCCCGGAGTTCACGCCCCATGTGGACTGCGGCGAGTTTGTCATCATTATCAACTGCAGCAAGGCTAAGCTGTCCGGCAAGAAGCTCGACCAGAAGTTTTACCGTACCCATTCGGGCTACATC
>CAKSEM010000192.1 GCA_934446485.1 uncultured Eubacteriales bacterium
ATCGCGAGGTTCTATCTGAAATGGGATATAATCTCGATGACGCATATGAGACTGAGGTGGACCCCGGTCTCGGCAACGGCGGTCTCGGACGGCTTGCCGCTTGCTTCATGGATTCGCTGACAACACTCGGATATTCCGCGACCGGTTATTCTATATGCTATGAGTACGGATTCTTCCGCCAGAAGATCGTGGACGGAAACCAGATCGAGCTGCCCGATTCGTGGATGAGCCGTGGCGATGTGTGGCTCAATCCGCGCACCGACCGCGCCTGCACGGTAAGGTTCGGCGGAACGGTAAATGAGCGGTGGCACGACGGTAGGTGTGATATAACGTATGAAAACTGCCGTGAGGTGCAGGCGCTTCCGTATGACCTCCTCATATCGGGCGCCGATTCGGAAGCTGTCAACACGCTGCGGCTTTGGCGTGCCGTCGATATGACGAGCTTCAACATGAACCTCATTTCACAGGGGGAGTACGTTAAGGCTATACAGGAGACCTCTGGCGCCGAGATCATCTCAAAGGTGCTCTATCCGTCGGACGATCATTACGAAGGAAAACTTTTGCGGCTGATGCAGCAATATTTCCTCGTTTCGGCATCGCTCCAGAATATCATAAGCGATCATCTTTCGGTGTACGGCACGCTTGAAAATCTTACGGACAAGGTGGCAATCCACATCAACGACACTCACCCGGCACTCTGCATACCTGAACTTATGCGGATACTGATCGACAACTATTCGTACTCATGGGAGTCGGCATGGGATACGGTTACCAAGGTGGTATCATACACCAATCATACGGTTCTCCCCGAGGCACTCGAAACATGGAACGTTGATCTCTTCAGACTTGAGCTGCCGAGAATATACTCGATAATCCTTGAGATCAACCGCCGCCTTTGTGCCGATCTTTGGAGCATCTACCCCGGTGACTGGGATCGCATATCACGGATGTCGGTAGTGGCGTATTCTCAGGTCAGAATGGCAAACCTGTCCGTCGTCGCCTCGCATAAGGTCAACGGCGTATCGGCGCTTCACTCCGAAATTCTGAAAAAGAGCGTGTTTTCGGATTTTTATAAGACGTGGCCCGATAAGTTTACAAACGTCACAAACGGCATAGCACACAGACGCTGGCTGTGCTATTCAAACCGCGGTTTGGCATCGCTTCTCGACGAGACTATCGGCGAGTCTTACAGACTCGATCCGGAAAGACTTTCTGACTTTTTGAAGTGGAAGGATGACCCCTCCGTTCTGTCAAGGCTCGGAGAGATAAAGACCGATAACAAACGTGCGGTAGCGCGGCATATTCGCGAAAAAACAGGAGTTTCGCTCGACGAGAATTCAGTGTTCGACACGCAGGTCAAGCGTATGCATGAGTACAAGCGCCAGCTTTTGAACGTCTTGAAGATAATAGCCCTGTACGATGAGATCAAAAACAATCCGCACGCCGATGTCCGTCCTACAACTTTTATCTTCGGCGGCAAAGCTGCAAGCGGTTACTATATGGCTAAGAGCATAATTAAGCTCATATGGAGTCTCGGTGAGGAGATTGCACGCGACCCGGTCGCACGTGATATTTTACGGGTCATCTATATTGAAGAGTACAATGTCAGCGAAGCGGAGCTTCTCATGCCGGCGACCGACATAAGTGAACAGATTTCGCTTGCCGGCAAGGAGGCAAGCGGCACCGGATGCATGAAATTCATGATAAACGGTGCTCTGACTTTAGGAACGCTAGACGGCGCGAATGTAGAGATCCGCGACGCGGTCGGTGATGACAACATCTATATTTTCGGCCTTACCGACAAGCAGGTGGATGATCTTTGGAAGCGCGGCTATGAATCGGTCAAATACTATATGCAGAGTGAGCGCCTTCGCGCGGCAATAGACTTTCTGTCGCACACAAAGCTTGCCGGACACGACTTTTCGCAGATCGTAAGCTATCTGCTCTATTCGCACGGGATATCCGATCCGTACATGTGCCTTGCCGATTTTGACTCCTATTACCAGACATTCGGCAGAATGATCGGCGACATGAACGACACAGTCGGATGGGCAAAGAAATCGCTCGTCAATATCGCGAAGGCAGGGTATTTTTCTGCCGACAGAAGCATCAGAGAATATGCGGAGAATATATGGAATATAAGAAAGATAAGAGAACTGTCACAGAACTGAAAAGAGACTGCGGCACCGGAGAGGATCTGTCCCTCTTCGGTGCCATTTGCGGGGAGAGCAGGGTAAGTTTTACCCTGATTCTGCCGGAAGGTGCCGAATCGTTCGGAGCGGAGCTTCGGATCCATTCCGACGGCTATGAAGGTAAGATACGATCATGTATATACCCGATGGAGCGCTTCTGTGACAATGAGTGGAGACTTGAGCTTGACATCGGAGATGCGGCGCAGTCGCTTATCGGAGAGAGAGCAGGACTGTTCTATTACGAGTATGCCATTGACACTCCGCGCGGAACGGAGCACTTCGGAGGCGAGGGCGTAAGGGAGCTGTTGCCGACCGACGAGGCGGGAGAAAGACAGCTCCTCGTATATCCCTATGTGCCGACACCGGAGGTGCCTTGCGGCATTATCTATCATATATTCGTTGACAGATTCTGCCGCAGCGGCAGATGCGGCGTACGAGAAGGTGCAATACTTGATCCCGATTGGGATTCGGGTACCCCGCAGTTTGCGTCCGTGCCGGGAGAACCGTTGAAGAATAACGTGTTTTTCGGCGGAGATCTTTACGGAATCATAGAAAAACTCCCGTATATTGCTTCGCTCGGAACGTCGGTTATCTACCTGTCTCCGATATTTGAGGCGGCGTCGAATCACAAGTATGACACGGGCGATTACCTCACGGTTGACAGTATGTTCGGCGGCGATGCGGCGCTCGCGGAACTGTGTTCCGCTGCCGCACGGTATGGAATAGATATTATGCTTGACGGTGTATTCAACCACACGGGCAGCGACAGCATATATTTCAATCGGGAAGGGCATTACCCAACGCTCGGCGCATATCAGTCTGAGTCGTCCGAGTACTACGGTTGGTACACCTTCAGACACTATCCGGACGATTATGAATGTTGGTGGGGGGTCGATATTCTTCCGCGAGTCAAGAGCGGTGAAGAGTCATACAGGAGCTTTATATGCGGCGATATGCTCGATAAGTGGACGTGTGCAGGTGTGCGCCATTGGAGACTTGACGTTGCGGATGAGCTAGATGATCACTTTCTCGATGATTTTTCAAGATCTGTGCGGCAAAAATCGGTCGGCGGACTTATCG
>CAKSEM010000193.1 GCA_934446485.1 uncultured Eubacteriales bacterium
GCTCTCAAGAAGTGTGTTAACTCTCTATTCATACGACGAGGATCCCGACAATACATCAATACCTAACGTGCTGCGGCAGTGCCTTCAGCTAATAGCCGTCTTTCCGATACTCTCGGCTTACAGTTATCAGGCGTTTGACCACTATCATAACGGAAACAGCCTGTTCATCCACTCGCCCGAGCCGGAGCTTTCAACGGCGGAAAACATTCTGCATTTGCTGAGACCCGACAGCTCATACACCGAGCTTGAAGCAACCGTACTTGACATTGCTCTGATTCTGCATGCGGAGCACGGCGGAGGTAATAATTCCACATTCACGACGCGGGTCGTTTCATCGTCCGGCACGGACACATACTCGGCGATTTCGGCAGCGCTCGGCTCACTCAAGGGACCGAAACACGGCGGAGCTAACATAAAGGTCGTTCGTATGTTTGAAAACATAGCCGAGAATGTACGCGATCCTCACGATGACGAGGAGCTTTCGGCTTACCTTGAAAAAATACTTTCTAAGGAGGCATTTGACCGCTCGGGACTCATATACGGTGTAGGTCATGCTGTATATTCGGTATCCGACCCGCGAGCCGAAATATTCAGATCCTTCGTTGAGCGATTGGCGGTCGAGAAGAAGCGCGAGGATGAGTATGAATTGTATGCTGCGGTAGAACGTCTGGCGCCGAAGGTCATTGCTGAGTATCGTAAAATGTACAAAGGTGTATCGGCGAATGTTGACTTTTACAGCGGCTTTGCATATGATATGCTCGGCCTTCCGAGGGAGCTCTATACACCGATATTTGCTGTTGCACGTTCAGCGGGATGGAGCGCACACCGACTTGAAGAATTGGTCAGTGCCGGAAAGATCATCCGCCCGGCATACCGCGAGATTACAACTCAGCGAAAGTATGTACCGCTTTCCGAGCGCAGCTGAAATACGGCATAACTCTGCTTGTGTACAAAATCCGGAGCTCGCATGAAGCGTGTTCCGGATTTTGATATTTCAACGAAATTCATAATTATTGATTTTACCATTGACTTACAGTAATAAATGTGGAATAATATAGTATGCATAGGATAAGTTCATATGCAGCTAATTTGACAGGCAGTACAAGAATCTATGAAATACGATATTCCGGCGGACATAAGTTCCGCCGTTCCGTTGGAGTATGAAATTCTCCGTTCTGAAAACATCAGTGCAATTGACAGCACGGCGGCACTTCTCAGACACCGTGTCAGCGGCGCACGCGTAGCGGTCATTTCAAATAATGACCCTAATAAACTGTTCCTTGCAGGTTTCCTGACTCCGCCCGAGGATAACTGCGGAACGCCGCACATAATTGAACACTCGGTGCTCTGCGGTTCGGAGCGATATCCCGTAAAAGATCCGTTTATGGAGCTCGTCCGCAGCTCCGTTCAAACGTTTCTCAATGCGATGACCTATCCCGACAAGACCGTGTACCCCGTGTCGTCCTGCAATGACGCAGATTTCAAAAATCTGATGAACGTCTACCTTGACGCTGTATTTGCGCCTCAAATTGCCAAAAGGCGTGAGATTTTTATGCAGGAAGGATGGCACTTTGAGCCGAATTCCGACAGACTCGGCATAGGCGGTGTCGTTTACAGTGAAATGAAAGGTGCCGTTTCGTCGCCGGATTCAAATATATATGACGAGATCATATATGCACTCTTTCCGAATACGGCATATGCAAATAACTCGGGAGGCGACCCGGAGGCTATACCGAACCTCACGTACGATGCATTTCTTGATTTTTATCGCAGACACTACCACCCCTCAAATTCTTACATCGTGCTCTACGGTGATATGGACATTCGTGAGCGCCTTGAGTATATGGACCGCGAATATCTATCGCACCGACCGTCGATCGAGGCGGATTTCAGACGTGATTGCAATGTTTCCGAATACTCCGGCGGATTACTTCGCCGCACCGTTGCATATCCGACGCCGATTGGTGATGATACTTCCTGCAAGTCGTATCTTGCTTACGGTGCCGCAGTTGCCGATTCATGCAGCGCTGCGGAGTGCTATGCTCTCGATATCCTCACCGATATTTTAATAGATTCGCCCGGCTCTCCCGTAAAGACCGCGCTGAATGCCGCAGGAATAGGACAGGAAGTATACGGTGAGTTTATAAACCATATACGCCGTCCCGCGGTAACGGTCGTAGCTAAAAATACCGATCCCGCAGAGGAAGAGCGATTCCTGAACATAATTGTAACGACGCTGGAGACCGTCGTGCGTGAGGGGGTAAACCGCAAATCGCTCGAGGCGGCGATAGAGCGCAGCGAATTCCACTTCAGGGAGGGAGAGCAGACCTCCGCTTCCCGCGGTCTGTCGCTTTCACTCTCTATGCTGCAGAGCTGGATGTACACGGATGAAGAGCCATTCAGATATTTGAAACTGGACGAGATATTTCTTGAACTTCGTCGATGGCTGAAAACGGATCACTACGAGGAGCTCACTCGCAGAATCATAAATTCAAGCCGCCGTGCGTTGCTGATGCTGACACCCGAGGCAGGCATGAATGAACGCCTTGCACGTGAACTTCAAGATCGCCTTGACATCTATCGAAAAACGCTCAACGATGATGAGTATGCGCGTCTTGTGCGCGAGTACCGTGATTATACCGAATATCAGGACAGGGCAGAGAGCGAGGGTGAGCTATCATGCATACCGTATCTGTCACGATCCGATATGGCGAGGGAGCCGGAGCCGATATTCAACAGAAGTGCAACATTTGCCGGCATACCGGCAGTGATCCACGAGATCCCGACCGATTCGCTCGTGTATTTAAGACTTATGTTTGATCTTTCGGTAATTCCCGCAAAGTATCTGCCGTATCTCGATCTGCTGACCGATGTCCTCGGTAAGACCGATACGGCATGTATGACGCTGCCGCAGCTTCAGGACGAGGTTCGTCTCGCAGCCGGGGGGCTCTCTTTCGGCCCCGCAGTCTACAGAATCGCGGGCTCACTTGATCGGTTCAGGCACGTGTATGAAATCGGAGTGAAGATGCTGCCCGAAAAGGCAGAGAGAGTGATGGAGCTAATCGAAGAGATCGTCTGCAAAAGCAAGCTCGATAACCGCGACAGACTGCGAGAGATACTTGCCGAAACGGTTTCAGAGAAGCAGCGCGACATAATTTCGTCAGGCTCGGAGTATGCAGTATCACGTTCGCTGGCATATCACTCGCCGGCAGATGCTCTTGAGGATATGACATCCGGCATATCCTCATACCTTGTGC
>CAKSEM010000194.1 GCA_934446485.1 uncultured Eubacteriales bacterium
GTGCCGCGGCACCCGAGGTGAATGTAGCCTCACCCGAGCGCAATGCGCAAAATATCATAGAAGCGGTGCGCGGCGCCGCAGCAAACGGCGTTCGCATTCTCGCAACGCCCGAATTGTCCGTGTCCGCATACTCATGCTCGGATCTTTTCTTCTCCGACACACTGATAGCTTCCTGCGAACACGAGCTCCTGCACATTGCCGAGGCGACGTCCGACTGCGACATGCTCTTCTTCGTCGGCGCACCGATACGCGCCATGGGAAAGCTGTACAATTGCGCCGTCGCGATCTCGCGCGGTGCGATCCTCGGAATCGTGCCGAAGACAAATATACCGAACTACGGTGAGTTTTACGAGATGCGCCACTTTGCGCCCGCTCCCGACAAAAACTCCGAAATCACGCTCGGTGGGTGCACCGTTCCGTTCGGCTCACACCTACTGTTCACATGTGAGGATATGCCGAACCTTACGGTCGGATGCGAGATCTGCGAAGATGTTTGGGTCGCCTCATCGCCGTCCGAATCGCTTACCGGTGCCGGAGCCACGGTGATCGTAAATCTGTCGGCATCGGACGAGCTCATCGGCAAGGACGACTACCGCCGTATGCTCGTGAGAGGCGCAAGCGGCAAGCTCATCTGCGCCTACGTCTTCGCCGGTGCTGCCGAGGAAGAATCCACAACTGACATGGTGTTCTCAGGTCACTGTATGGTGGCTGAAAACGGCGTCATCCGTGCGGAGAACCCGCCGTTCGGCGATAACAGACTCATATACGCACCCGTCGACATATCGCACCTGTCGCACGACAGGATGCGCTCCAACACATCGGCTCCATACAATACTGACGGATATCTTAAAATACCGTTCCGCCTCACTCCCGAGGATACGGATATTGCAGGCAGAGTCGATCCGCGTCCGTTCATCCCGCACGACACCTCGCGCAGGCGCGAGGTATGCGGACGCATCCTCGACATACAGTCGAGAGGGCTTGCCAAACGGCTGCGCGCCGCGCACGCAAAGTGCGCCGTGATCGGCATTTCGGGAGGGCTTGACTCGTGCCTTGCGCTCCTCGTCACCAAGAAAGCGATGGATCGCCTCGGACGGAGCGCCTCCGATATCATAGCCGTAACGATGCCCTGCTACGGCACGACGGCAAGGACCAAAACGAATGCCGAGCTGCTCTGCACAGAACTCGGCTGCACATTCCGCACGATAGACATCTCCGATGCCGTTGCCACCCACTTCCGCGACATCGGACACGACCCTAAGGATCACTCCGTCGTCTACGAAAACTCCCAGGCACGCGAGCGCACGCAGATCATCATGGACATTGCGAACGGCGAAGGCGGCATCGTCGTCGGCACGGGCGACCTCTCCGAGCTTGCCCTCGGCTGGGCGACCTACAACGGCGACCATATGTCGAACTACGGCGTGAACTGCGGCGTTCCCAAAACTCTCGTGCGTCACATCGTGTCCCACTTTGCCGACGAAGCGGAGTCGGACGGCTGCGAAAGGCTCGCGGCAGTCCTCCGCGACATACTCGCAACCCCCGTCAGCCCCGAGCTTCTCCCGCCTGACGGCGAAAACATTGCTCAGTGCACCGAGGACATCGTCGGTCCGTACGATCTTCATGATTTCTTTCTCTACCGTTTCGTCCGTTGGGGAGAAACGCCGGAGAAGATCCTGCGCATGGCGCGCTCGGCGTTCTCCGACGAATATACGGAGGACGTGATCCGACACTGGCTCACCGTATTCATGCGCCGCTTCTTCACTCAGCAGTTCAAACGCAGCGCACTGCCCGACGGTCCGAAGGTCGGCTCGGTCGCGCTCTCGCCGCGCGGTGACTGGCGCATGCCGAGCGATGCCGTGCCGTGGGACATCGACCTTTGCCGCGGCGACAGCAGAGGCAAAAAGTAAATTTTTTATAAATTATCGAGAAAACATTTCATTGTTTGTAGATATTTGCAGAACCATATGCTATAATTGACTCTGTGAGCCGCGCGGAGAGCCAATTTGTGACTGCTGCGCGGTCTTTATCGGTGCGCCCGCACGGCGCGGCGACACAAAAGCGGTAACAAAATTATATTTATATTCGGAGGTACATCTACATTATGTCGAAGAAGTATGTTTACCTGTTTTCCGAGGGAAACGCGAAGATGCGCGAGCTTCTCGGAGGAAAGGGCGCAAACCTTGCCGAGATGACGAGCCTCGGGCTCCCCGTCCCACAGGGCTTCACTATCTCTACCGAGGCGTGCACTCAGTACTATGAGGACGGTCGCCAGATCAATCCCGAAATCCAGGCTGAGATCATGGAGTATATCACCAAGATGGAGGAGATCACCGGCAAAAAGTTCGGCGACCTTGAAAACCCGCTTCTCGTCTCCGTCCGTTCAGGCGCAAGAGCATCGATGCCCGGCATGATGGACACCATACTTAACCTCGGACTCAACGAGGACGTTGTGAACGTCATCGCAAGAAAGTCCGGCAACCCGAGATGGGCATGGGACTGCTACAGAAGATTTATTCAGATGTACTCCGACGTCGTTATGGAGGTCGGCAAGAAGTACTTTGAGGAGCTCATCGACAAGATGAAGGCTAAGAAGGGCGTAACTCAGGACGTTGACCTGACCGCCGAGGATCTTGCCGAGCTCGCATCACAGTTCAAGGCTGAGTACAAGTCAAAGATCGGCGAGGACTTCCCGACCGATCCCAAGGAACAGCTCATGGGAGCTATCAAGGCAGTTTTCCGCTCATGGGACAACCCGAGAGCGAACGTATACCGCCGCGACAACGATATCCCGTACTCATGGGGTACCGCAGTCAACGTACAGATGATGGCATTCGGTAACATGGGCGAGACGTCCGGTACCGGCGTTGCGTTCACGCGCGACCCCGCAACCGGTGAACGCCACCTCATGGGTGAATTTCTCATGAACGCACAGGGCGAGGACGTCGTCGCAGGTGTCCGTACTCCTATGCCGATCGCAAAGCTCCAGGAGGTCATGCCTGAGGTGTACGACCAGTTCGTCGGCATCTGCAAGACCCTTGAGGATCACTATCGCGATATGCAGGACATGGAGTTCACCATCGAGGACAAGCACCTCTATATGCTCCAGACACGTAACGGTAAGAGAACCGCTAAGGCAGCGCTCAAGATCGCATGCGATCTCGTTGACGAGGGCATGATCTCCGAGCAGGAAGCAGTCCTCATGATCGACCCGCGTAACCTTGATACGCTCCTCCACCCGCAGTTCGACAC
>CAKSEM010000195.1 GCA_934446485.1 uncultured Eubacteriales bacterium
AAAAATACAGCGGCGATTAGTATGGTAACAGTGGCAATCGCCGCAATTTGATTGGCATAATTTCCGCCAACATTATACCACATTCACCTATACTATTTCAAGAGAAAACCGACAAGACTCGCCGTTCCGTGGAGTATGGATGTGCAAAAAATCGGCGCCCGAAAATGGACGCCGATCCGATAATATTAAAACAAAAGTCAAGCAGCCGCAGTTGTGTCGGCGGGAGCCGTAGATTCTGCAGGTGCGGTCGTCTCTGCGGGAGCCGTTGTGTCATCACCCGTTCCGACCGTTTCGGTCACAGCCTGAGTATCGGCGGTCGTTCCGCCGGCAACACTATTGTCAGTTGAAGTCTTGCTGCCCTGAATCAGGTATGCAACGAGCACGAGTACGACGAACAGGACTGCCACAACCGATGTTACAACCGAGAGCTTGCGGTCAACAGTCGTCGATTTCGACTTGCCGAAGAACGTCTCGGACGCGCCTGCGATGGTTCCGGAAAGATTGTGATCCTTGCCGTGCTGCATGAGCACTACCACTACGAGAAAAACTGCGGCGATGATGAGAATAATACCGATAGCCTTCATTAGATTACCCTTTGCTCCGCCAGGGCGGAAACTTATCCTTTATACTGATTTCGGATCGATCCGACGCTTCCCTCGGACCTGCCGATAACTGCCATAGCGGCAGAATTTCATTATATTGCCGTACCATTGTAGCATAAATTGATCTCAATTGCAATAGCAAATCCCGAATTTCCCGCCTGACGGCAAAATTTTTTATTTTTTATCTCTGTTGCTCCACGTGGGCATGCTTTCGGGGACACGGGATTCATGCTTTTCGTAATAACCCACGATCGCACCTGCTCCGTCGCGAAGCGCAACCATGTAAACGTCGCATCCGTCGCGTTCGTTCCTGTACATAAAAGCCCGGTTACGGTCGCGAGACGCGCAGAACCACTGCAAAACCTCGCATATCGTATCTCTCGAGCGCTCGGAGTGACAGTCAAGTACGCTTTTTCCGATGAGCCCCCGTCCGCCGCGTCGGGAGTAACGTGCTACGGCAGCCGGATTCATGTACACAATCGTGTGGCGAAGGTCGCATATTACGACCGGTGAGGTGTCCTCATCCACAACGCAGCGGCAGTATTCAGATATTCCCATATAAGCCTCCGTTGCCGCCCGGCGGCGGCTCGATTTTGCTGAAACAGGTGAGCGTTCTCAATGCGGACAAGCGACATTCAGAATCATCAGTGACCGTGCGGCACAATGTCAAACTGTCCTCGCTCGCGTCCGAGATCGGCAGACAAAAGGTCGATAAACACGACGGCGAGCATGATGCCGGCGCCGAAGATCGAGCGGCCGCCGAAGTATGTGCCGAGGACCGTTCCGGTGACGGCTCCGAGCGAAAATGACGTGATCATCACAAAGTGCGCGGCGAGCCGCTTGCCGTATTCCGCGTTGCGATGCCTGAGCCACTTTACGGTATGGACTCCCACCTGACGCAGGTGATTGGTGCAGAAAGTCGTTGCCATCGGGACCTCTTTTGCCTGGCGGAATGTGTTATACTGCATAGACGCGATGAAATTGACCGCAACCTGAGATATCTGAGGAGGATATGAGTCCGGGATCAGTCCAAGCGCGACGACGCAGAGAATCTCAAATCCGACGAGCGCCGTATCCCACCTGAGCAAGCCTATGCTGTTGACGCGCCGCGGCAAAAATTCCGACAGGATCGCCCCCGCAAGGTATGCCGATATAGGTATAAGGTAGTATAGTGCGCCGTGCCAGTTGCGCTCACCGAGTCTTACAGCGAAGATCAGAATGTTTGCTGTCTGCGCGTTGCAGAATACCCCGCCGCGCTGAGTATATGTGTATGCGCCGAGAAATCCGCCGACGGCGATGAGCACGGCGAAGATCCACGGCTTCTCGCATTCGAGAATTTTGGTGCTTTTGTTTTTTGCCAAAGTGGTTACCCCCGTTTTTGCGGCTAGTTAATATACGGTGTGTGATAATCAATGACTTTACCGAGCAGAAACCCGCAATTAAATTATACCACGGAATTTGGACTTTGCGCGTTTTGTTTTGTACTTTTTCTGTTTTTCTCCGCTTTGCTCGTTTCTGCCGCTTACTTCTTTCTATCCGTGTTTTTCGTTCATCTCGGCTGCAGGTAAAACACACAAGCGCAAGCCGCGGATTTCCCGCGACCTGCGCTTGTGCCTACGAAATTCTGTTTCACTTATCTTCCGAGAACGGCGGCTCCGATGATGCCGGCATCGTTTCCGAGCGATGCGATCTTGATCTCGGTGTTCGGAATATCGCCCTTCGAGTACGTTTCCGCAAAGACCTTTTCGCGGAGCGGCTTCGTCAGCGCCTCTCCCTCGTTGCAAATGCCGCCTCCGATTGAGAGCACGTTCGGCTGGAATATGTTGATAATATTCACGATGCCGCACGCGAGGTAGCTGATATACTCGTCAACTATCTCCGCGCCGAGCTCGTCTCCCGCCTTCATCTCTGCAAACGCCGTGCGCGCGGAGATCTTTGCGAGGTCTCCGTCGATCTTGTCGATGATCGACGATTTTCTGCCTGCCTTCATTGCCTCGGCAACACGGTCGCGCGTGATGTTCACAAGACCTGTAGCCGAACTGTAAGCCTCCCAGCAGCCGCGACGACCGCACGAGCACTGTCTGCCGTCTTTCTCAATCACGACGTGACCGAGCTCGGCTCCGGCGTAGTTAAAGCCGGAATAAACCTTTCCGTCTATCACGATTCCGCCGCCGAGTCCCGTCCCGAGCGTGATCATAACGGAATACTTTGCGCCCTTTGCTACGCCGGCAAACGCCTCTGCCTTAGCAGCCGCATTTGCATCGTTTTCGATGTACGCGGGGATTCCGCCGAGTCTCTTCGAGAGCTCGTCCGCCAAGGGATAATTCCTGAACGGGATGTTGTTAGCATAAACCACGACTCCGCGGTCAGTGTCAGCCGTTCCGGGGGTCGCGACGCCGGCACTCTTTACCTCGGAGAGCGGGATCGAGAGCTCCATGAGCAGGTTCTTTGCCGTCTCTGCCATGTCGGAGACTATCGCGTCGGCTCCGCGCTCCGGCTTCGTCGGCACGCTTGCCTTCTTTACGATCCGGCAGTTTTCATCGACTATTCCGACGGCGATGTTGGTTCCGCCGAGATCCACACC
>CAKSEM010000196.1 GCA_934446485.1 uncultured Eubacteriales bacterium
CGATTCGGTAATAATCACGGATGAACTGACCCCGAGTATGACTGCCGAGATGGATCGCAGCCACGTCGCGGCGATCGTCACTGAACGCGGCGGAATGACGTCACATTCTGCGATAATCTCACGCTCTCTCGGGATACCCGCAGTGCTGTCGGTTTTGGGAGCGTTGAATCAAATTGAAGACGGTGAGCCGATCATTGTGGACGGCAGACGCGGAGAGGTGCTCTGCGGGTTTGATGCAGAGACCGAGGAACACTATCGCGGTCTGGCGAAGATGTATGAAGCAGAGCGGAAATGTCTTGAAGAATACAGAGGAAAGCCGTCAAAGACGGCTGACGGAGCGCGCGTCGCAGTTTATGCAAACGTCGGTACGGTAAGCGATATCGACAGCGCTGTTTCGGGTGATGCCGAGGGGATAGGGCTGTTCAGAACGGAGTTTCTGTTCCTTGACCGTACTGTGCCGCCGACTGAGGATGAACAGTATGCGTCGTACAGCAAGGCTGCACTTGCCATGAAGGGAAGGGAAGTGATCATCAGAACGCTCGATGTCGGCGGTGACAAAAACGTACCGTGCCTCGGGATGAAGCACGAGGACAATCCGTTTCTCGGTCACCGTGCGATCAGGTATTGCCTTTCAAACCGTGAGCTGTTCAAAACTCAGCTCCGTGCCGTTCTGCGGGCGTCTGCTGACGGTAAGGTTGCACTTATGCTGCCGCTCGTTACGCGACTGTCCGAGGTGCGTGATGCGAGAAGCCTGCTCCATGAGGCTATGCGTGAGCTTGAGGCTGACGGCGTGCCGTATGACAGGGACATCCGCTTCGGCGTAATGATTGAGACTCCCGCTGCATGTATGATTGCGGATTGCCTTGCCGCTGAGGTCGATTTCTTCAGTATAGGTACCAACGATCTCACGGGTTATATTATGGCTGCCGACCGCGGAAATGCAGAGGTCGGAGAGATCTATTCTGTATTTGATCCGGCGGTGCTGCGTGCCGTCAGGCGCATTATTTCCTGCGCCGGTGCGGCGGGTATAATGTGCGGTATGTGCGGCGAAGCCGCTGCGGATGAAAGGCTCATCCCGCTGCTCGTTGCGTTCGGACTCGGTGAATACAGTGTAAATCCCGGAAGTGTACTTCGCGTGCGCCGCACTCTCTCCGACATCACCCGTGCCGACGCCGAGAGAATAGCCGAGACGGCTCTTTCGCTTGATACGGAAAGAGAGGTCCGCGAGTACCTTGATTCGTGTGTTCGGAAAGAGATATAATATAAACAGGGACTTGCACAGAATTGCAAGTCCCTGTTTATATTATCGATTTGCGCCGCAGTCGATCGGTTAAAACTTTACAAAACCGAGGTCTGCAAACGTGAATTCCGTATTTTCGACGTTCAGAAAAGATTTCAGACATCGAAGCAGATCACAGATTCCCTCGCGGCTCATCTCCATAAAGCTGTTTTGATCATCAACATTCCCGATGTATTTTTCGCAGTACAGCGGATGCGCATCTGTGAATTCATCGGCGCGGATCGTCCCCTTTGCTTCATACAACGGCGAGCCGTTGCTTCTGTAATAATATGATGATATATAAGTGTATTCTCCGGTATACTCTTTCGGGATTCGCAGATAGAAATTTATACTGAAGGTTTCATTCAGAACGGAATGGAGACAGAATTCGACCGTATCGGTGTCGCCCCAATAGGACAGCGAAAAATCTTCGCCGCTGTAGCCGCCGTAATTGTCTGCCGGCTTCGAGTAAGCGCTGTAGTCACCGTTTACGACTCCGTTATCTATAGCGAACTTTTTGAAGTAGGCGTATATACGGTCACTCTTCGGCGGATCGTTATTGACCGGTGAATCTTGAATTACGGCGGGCGGTTCTTCATCTGCGGTTGGCATCTCATTTATTATCGGGGCATAATCGTTGTCCTGCACCGGAATATCATTATTGCTTACGATCTGCGGTGCTGAGTTTTCGGTGTCGCCGTCGCTTTGACTTTCACTTTCACTGCCGCCCGACTCTGCCGATTCCACCGTGGCAGATACGGCAGCGGAGTTCTCTGTATGTATAACCGTTTCATCAGCGGCGGAAGACATCTCTCCGGTATCGGTATCGCTCGGGCTTTGTGACGTTTTCCGATGTATAAGAAATATTAATGAAGTAATTATTAGAATTACGGCGACTGCAATCGCTGCGAAGAGTATTATTTTTCGGTTTTGCTTAGTTCGGTTGCTGCGAACCGAATCTTCGGCATCACCGAGTTGTTCGTCATTACACTCATCCGATTTTTCATCGACACCGTCATTTATTAGCAATGTGTCTGTTGATACATTGAAAATTGACGCCAAAGAGATTATATTGTCGAGCGATGGCTGAGTCTGTCCGGTCTCCCATAGGCTGATGCTCTGCCTTGAAACTCCGAGCTTGTCCGCCAACTCGTCCTGCGACATATCATTTTCACGGCGAAGATTTCTGATGATATCTCCCAACATTAATTGATCACGTCCTTTCTTTGATAATAGTGTAGCATATATAAGCCTTTCATTCAACATAATCAATTTGGAATCTTCGCAAGCGGAACTTGCAAAGCGTGCAACCGCATGCTAAATATCATTGGCAAAACTTAAATCTGACGGTTTTTCAGGGTACAAGAAGGTTGCCGCAGTTCGCTGTTATAAAATATGCAGTATTTGCCTGTGGTTTGAGGATTGATTCTCTGTAATTCGAGAGAAGGCGTATCTTGTGCTGTCATCAAGTTTTGAAATAAGCAAAAAACTACCGATGCTAATACAGCATCGGTAGTTTTTTGTAAATTTAAACTTAGATCTCGGGAATCTCAATCTCGATCTCGTGACCGCACTCGGCACTTCTGTTGATACCGTCGATGATCGCCTGATTGTAGAGGATCTGTGACGTCGGAACGGGTGCCTTGCCGCCGTTCATGGCAGCGTCGATGAACGAACGAATCTTCTGATCGAAGAGGTCGCCGTGCGAATGTACGAGCGGGATCTTCGTCTCGGTCTGCTTGCCGCAGATGTCGTGGTAGAGGGTCATCTCACCGCCGACAGAGCCGTTCCAGCAGTCGGTAGACGGGATGCGGAGCGCACCCTCCTTACCGAAGATGATGGTGTCACCGGGGGTGTCTACGTGCATAGCCCATGCG
>CAKSEM010000197.1 GCA_934446485.1 uncultured Eubacteriales bacterium
CACTCTTGACAAACCCTGCTTTGTATGTTTTGGCGCGGCGAACCATTGCCGCTTCATCCTCAATCGACTGCGAACCGTATATAAACGATACTCCGCCCTCCGTCGCAAGCGCAACGGCAAGTCTGTCGCCGGATACCGACTGCATAATGGCGGAAACCAGCGGTATGTTCATCGTGATAGCCGGATCCTCACCGCGGCGGTACCTCACAAGCGGAGTTTTGAGACTGACGTTTGACGGAATACACTCACTTGAGGAGTACCCCGGTATCAAAAGATACTCGTTAAATGTGTGGGAGGGTTCGTTAATAAAGGTTGCCATCGTCGGGTCGCCGTCCTTCCTGTTAATAATGTAAAATTTCTGCGCGGCACCGTACCGCATATACAAAAAACCCGGTCACACGGCAGGAATGTGCCGCTTAACCGAGCATATGGCAGGAGAAGTTCCGCGGACGCACTGACGTCTCGGCGATATTGTGCAGCATTTGCCGATCGCAGAGCGGTTGTGTCCGATCATATTCAATGTCTCCTGCCTCTGTCAGAGATGCCTCCGATCAACCGTCGGAGATTTTTAATATTGTAACATACTTCGCCAGTGTTTGTCAACACATAAAAGTATCACAAACGCTCAAGCGCACCGATAGCTTTGCTGTTCATTCTGCCACAGACCCTTGCATTCGGACGAGTTTGTAAATGATTTGTAAATCGCATATTTATTCTAAAAAAGCTCTTGACAAAGCTATCGAACACAGCTATAATAGGTGCATACAAATTCATATTACAGAATATTTATTCACGGAGGCAATAGAAATGAACAAGGATAACATCAAAAAGGTAGTGCTCGCATATTCGGGTGGACTTGATACGTCCATAATCATTCCGTGGCTTAAAGAAAACTACAACAACTGCGAGGTCATTGCCGTATCCGGCAACGTGGGGCAGGCAGATGAACTTGAGGGACTGGAGGAGAAGGCAATCGCGACCGGCGCGTCAAAACTGTATGTGCTCGACCTGACGGACGAATATGTTGACGACTTCATCATTCCCACGATGAAGGCCGGCGCAGTTTATGAAGAGTACCTCCTCGGCACGAGTCACGCACGTCCGTGTATTGCCAAGGGTCTCGTCGAAATCGCCCTGAGGGAGGGTGCGGATGCGATAGTCCACGGCTGTACCGGCAAGGGGAACGACCAGGTGCGTTTTGAGCTTGCAATCAAGCATTTCGCTCCGAACATGCCGATCATCGCACCGTGGCGTGAATGGGATATTAAGTCACGCGAAGAGGAGATCGAATATGCCGAGGCGCACAAGATCCCGCTCAAAATCAATCGCGAGACCAACTATTCAAAGGACAAAAACCTCTGGCACCTCTCACACGAGGGCATGGATCTCGAGGACACCGGCAACGAGCCGCAGTACGAAAAGCCGGGATTCCTCGAAATGGGCGTATCTCCGATCGATGCGCCCGACAAACCGACCTATGTCGAGATTGAATTCAAGTGCGGAACGCCGGTCGCTTTGAACGGCGAGGCAATGAGTGCTAAAAACATCATTCTGAAGCTGAACGAGCTCGGCGGACAGAACGGAATCGGCATCATCGACATCGTGGAAAACCGTCTCGTCGGCATGAAGTGCCGCGGCGTATACGAAACCCCGGGCGGCACGATCCTCTATAAGGCACACAACGTGCTCGAGAGCGTCTGCCTCGACAAGCTGACTTCTCATGAGAAGGCGCGTCTTTCGATCACATTTGCTGAGCTGGTATACAACGGACAGTGGTTCACGCCGCTGCGTGAAGCGCTCTCGGCATTCGTCGATAAGACTCAGGAGCGCGTGAACGGTAAGGTTCGCCTGAAGCTCTACAAGGGCAACATGATAAACGCAGGCGTATGGAGTCCCGATTCGCTCTATTCGGAAGAAATTGCAACCTTCGGAGAGAGCGACTACGATCAGACCGATGCCGCAGGCTTTATAAACCTCTACGGACTTCCGATAAAGGTCCAGGCGATCGTCGATCAGGCAAAGAACACAAAATAAAAGAGCGAAAGGATACGGCAGAATGGCAAAGATGTGGGCAGGGGTCACCTCGGGTGTGACCGATACACTCGCCGACGACTTCAACTCATCCATACACTTCGATTCGAGAATGTACCGTCAGGACATCGAGGGAAGCATCGCACATGCAAAGATGCTCGGGCGCTGCGGCATCATCACTGAATCTGAGTCGGAAGAGCTCGTCGCGGGTCTCAGTGAGATACTGCACGACATAGAATCCGGAAAGCTCGCGATCGATATGTCGTGCGAGGACATACATATGTTCGTCGAAGAGGTACTGACCGAACGTCTCGGCGACGTAGGACGCCGTCTCCACACCGCCCGCAGCAGAAACGATCAGGTGGCGCTCGACCTCAGAATGTATCTGAAAAAAGAGACCGACACGATCGCAGAACTGATTCGCGAGCTGACGGCAGCAATAACCGATCAGGCAGAATCCCATGCAGCCGCGATCATGCCGGGATACACTCATCTGCAGCGGGCGCAGCCCGTGACGTTCGGTCACCACATGATGGCTTATGCCATGATGCTCCTGCGCGACGCCGCCCGTCTTTCAGACTGCCGCCGCCGCATGAACATTTCCCCCATCGGCTGCTGTGCCCTTGCCGGTACCACTTATGCTACC
This sequence comes from uncultured Eubacteriales bacterium, assembly GCA_934446485.1. Taxonomy (GTDB): domain Bacteria; phylum Bacillota; class Clostridia; order Oscillospirales; family CAG-272; genus RUG11130. The sequence continues at coordinate 2,678 of CAKSEM010000197.1, forward strand.
GACCGACATTATGAAGCCGAGGCTCTCGGTTTCGACGGAATATGTCTCAACAGTATGGACGGCGTATCTGACCGCGATTTCGTACTTGAGCTTGCCTCCGATCTGTCGATACTCATGATGCATCTGTCACGCCTTTCGGAGGAGCTTATCCTCTGGTCCAGCTGGGAGTTCAGATTCATCTCGCTCTCGGATTCGTTCACGACCGGATCGTCGATCATGCCGCAAAAGAAGAATCCCGATATGGCAGAGCTTATCCGCGGAAAAGCCGGGCGGGTGTTCGGCGACCTTGCGGGGCTTCTTACAACGATGAAGGGACTGCCGCTCGCGTACAACAAGGATATGCAGGAAGACAAGGAAGCGATCTTCGATGCATTAGACACGGTAAAGATGTGCCTCGGTGTCGCGGCTCCGATGATAGCCTCAATGACCGTGCATGAAGAGAATATGCACCGTGCTGCAC
>CAKSEM010000198.1 GCA_934446485.1 uncultured Eubacteriales bacterium
TTCCTTCAGCGTCGAAAGATATTTTTTCATCAAATCAGAAGTCTTGTCCATCTTTTAATATCTGTCTCCTCATGCACTAGGGTTCTTCTTACAGCTTTACTGAGGCGCGGTAAAACTATAAGTATTCACAAATCTGTGATAATGTTGGCGTGTCGAAGAGGTTTTCGCATATCATTGTACATGATATGATTACAACTCCGATCTGCTATTAAATTATTACACAAAATTCCTGATATGTCAAGACCTCAGAATAAATTTTTGCAATTTGTGAAAAGATTTTTTAGCTTTTTGCAAATTTAATCATCTTAGAATGGAAATATCTATGTAAAATCGGGCGGCGAGTTCAATCGACACTGGAGATGCACGGTGGTATATGCAACACATAGCACCGAACGTTCACATCCGCGCTGTTTTATATTTACCCTGAAAATATGCAATATCCTGTTTACAAGGATCGTTGATGCCTATGATTTGCATTGCCTTTTTCGTTTCACATAAATAATTACTAAGACATACGTCACACTGAAAAAGCCGTGCGAGGACCTGATATACGGGTCGCCCCACGGCTTATTTTGAATTATGTTTATTGTCTGCGCCACATATCAATTGCAGCTATCAGTTTCCTGATTCCGAGCAGGATCAGATAGACCCCGAGAATACGGCTTACGGCTGACAGCGTCATAAACGAGAGGCGCGGACTTACGAGCATAACCGCACCTATGATTATGCCGACAGTATTAAGCACAGCAGAGAGGCAAATTTCACTTTTGCTTCGGTATACATTAAGACCGGAGAGCGCCAGACTCGATATGCAGTGCGCTATGAGCCAGAGGGGGAGCAGCAGGGTTAGAGCCCATTTGCCGACGTTCGGATTTGCTATGAGCATAATTCCGAACATAACACTGAGCACCCCGGATGAAAGTGAGAGGATGGGGCAGAAACCAGTGAGGTCAGCGAATCCGGCGTAGTGAGCGATGTCGGAAATTCCGAGTATAACTGCCGCTATGCCGTAGATCACAATGAGCTCATTGAGCATACGCTCCGGACATACGAGCGCCGTGATGCCGAGGGCGACCGACAGTATTCCCATGAAAAGCTCAGCAAGCGGGGACTGGGAAATGCGTTTCATGTCAGTCACCAGCCTTTCCGTTCAGTATTGACATGAATTCGGAGCCGGTGATTGTCTCCTTTTCATACAGATGAGACGCCAAGCGGTCAAGGTCGTCACGGTGTTCCGACAACATTCGACGAGCGCGGTCATGCTGTGCCTTGACTGTGTCCACCACCCAGCGATCGATCTCTTTTTGTGTTTCCGTCGAACAGGCGATGGAGGTGTCCCCGCCGAGATAGCGATTGTTTACGGTCTCCATCGCTACCATGTCGAATTCATCGGTCATACCGTAACGTGTGATCATAGCCCGCGCGAGTTTTGTTGCCTGCTCAATATCATTTGATGCGCCCGTCGTAACTTCTCCGAACACGACCTCCTCTGCGGCACGTCCGCCGGTGAGAGTGGCGATCTTATTTTCAATTTCGCGTTTTGTCATCAGAACTTTATCGTTTTCTTCAACCTGCATTGTGTAACCGAGTGCGCCAGAGGTGCGCGGGATTATGGTTATCTTCTGGACCGGTGCCGAATCTGTCTGAAGTGCGGCTACAAGTGCGTGACCGATCTCGTGATATGCAACGACACGTTTTTCGGAATCCGTCATAATGGCGTTCTTCTTCTGATATCCTGCGATCACTACTTCAATGCTCTCTTCAAGGTCTGCTTCTTCAACTACGGTGCGACCGTTCCTGACCGCGCGCAGCGCGGCTTCGTTAATTATGTTTGCAAGCTCCGCACCCGACGTACCCGCAGCCATGCGTGCGATTGTGTGAAAATCCACATTGTCCGACGTTTTGATTTTTTTCGCGTGCACTCTTAGGATCGCCTCGCGTCCTGCGAGATCCGGCAGCTCAACGGGCACACGGCGATCGAATCTGCCAGGGCGGGTCAGGGCAGGGTCAAGTGATTCCGGACGGTTGGTTGCGGCAAGGATGATGACGCCGTTATTTCCTTCAAAGCCGTCCATTTCGGTCAGCAGCTGGTTCAGCGTCTGTTCGCGTTCGTCATTTCCTCCGATCTGGCCGTCGCGTTTCTTGCCGATAGCATCGATCTCGTCGATGAATACTATGCACGGTGCCTTCTCTTTTGCCTGACGGAACAGGTCGCGCACCTTGGATGCACCCATTCCGACGAACATCTCGACGAACTCTGAACCGGAGATCGAGAAGAACGGAACGTTTGCTTCTCCGGCGACGGCTTTGGCGAGCATCGTCTTACCGGTTCCGGGAGGTCCGACGAGGAGCACACCCTTCGGCATTGACGCACCGACATCGGAATACTTCTTCGGGTTGTGAAGATAGTCTACGATTTCGGCAAGGTTCTCTTTTGCCTCATCTTCCCCCGCCACATCGTCGAAGCGGATTCCGTCGGTAGAAGGCACATATACCTTTGCGTTGCTCTTACCCATGCCGAATGCCATTGCATTCGGACCGCCTGCCTGAGACATGAGTTTTCGGCTCATGTACTGACCGAGTGCCGCAAATATGAGGATAGGCAGTATGACCGTGAGAAAGAAGCTCATGATAGGAGATGTGGTCCGCTCAATGTTGCGTGCGAACGTTGCTCCCGATTCATATAACCGTTCGGTCAGGGTGGGATCATCCATCTCTCCGGTCTTATATATTTGTTTGTTATCCTTGTCCGTAAACACAATCTCGGAGCTGTCGATCTCTACACTTCCGATATTCTTGTCCTCAATCATCTTCATGAACGTGCCGTAATCTACTTCTTTGACGCGGGCGCTGGACAACAGCGGCGACACTACCATGTTGAACACGAGTATCATCGCAAGAGCGATTGCGTAATAAAAGATGAGCGGGCGTTTCGGCGTCTTTACTTCTTTCATAATATTCTCCGTTCAGCCGCCGTAAAGGCGGCAGATTTGTAATGGAATTTATTTTTTTAAAATCAAAAATGAGTGTTTGCGATGCAAAGCGGAATTGCCGTTTGCAAATGTCGAGCTAATGTGTTATAAAGTCATCTGTTAATAT
>CAKSEM010000199.1 GCA_934446485.1 uncultured Eubacteriales bacterium
GTGTAGTGCTGGCGGTCTATCTCTTGTTTTCGGTTGCTTGCTTCCTTACCGTACATGAGCATTAAGCTGCGATTTGAAGCAACGGGCGCCGTCGTACTGACGGACAGAAAGTGGCTGCAGTTCGTTCTGGAGCAGATTATCGGCAACGCTCTCAAATACACGCCGGAGGGAGAGATAGTCATAGAGCTGTCGCCGCCGTGCACACTCTCGGTCAGGGACACCGGAATCGGAATATCCCCGGAGGATCTGCCGCGAATTTTCGAGCGCAGCTATACCGGCACAAACGGCAGACGCGGCGGCAATGCCTCGGGAATCGGACTGTACCTGTGTCAAAAGGTCTGCAAGCGGCTCGGTCACGGCATCAGTGCTGCATCGACTCCGGGTGTTGGGACATGCATAATGCTCGACCTATCGAGGGACGAAATTGAAGTCGAATAACGGAATTCTTACGAAACTGTAAGATATGCGGCGAAAGTGTAAGATTAATCGATGGATTCGCGACATTCTCCCTGATATAATGTTCACATAAATCAAATTTCAGGGAGGAAACTCAAAATGAGCATACTTGAAGTTGAAGGGCTGCGCAAGGTATACACCTCGCGGCTCGGCACTAACCGCGTCGAAGCTCTGAAGGACGTAAACTTCAGCGTGGATGACGGAGAATACGTTGCAATTATGGGAGAGTCCGGATCCGGAAAGACGACCCTTCTGAACATACTTGCATCCCTTGACCGCCCGAGCAGCGGAAGCGTCCGTCTCGACGGACGCGAGGTATCGAAGATCCGTGAATCGGAGCTCTCGGAATTCAGGCGTGACAATCTCGGATTCGTCTTTCAGGAGTTCAATCTTCTGGATACCTTTACACTCGAAGATAACATTTACCTTCCGCTCGTGCTTGCCGGACGCAGCTACTGTGAGATGAATGAGCGTCTAAAGCCGATAGCAGCACGGCTCAGCATAACAAAGCTGTTAAACAAGTATCCGTATGAGGTGTCGGGCGGGCAAAAGCAGCGGTGTGCCGTTGCTCGCGCGCTGATCACAAACCCACGGCTCATCCTTGCTGATGAGCCGACGGGCGCGCTCGATTCGCGCTCCTCGGACGAATTGCTGCGTCTCTTCTCAGAGATCAACATGACGGGGCAGACGATACTTATGGTCACTCACTCAGTCAAGGCGGCAAGCCACTCGAACCGCGTCCTGTTCATACGCGACGGCGAGGTGTTTCATCAGATATGGCGCGGAGACGATTCGTCGGAGAGCTTCTATCAAAAGATATCCGACACGCTGACTCTGCTTGCAACGGGCGGTGACATAAAATGAAGCGCGGACTCTATTTCTCACTTGCCCGCAACAGTATCCGTGCAAACAGAAGGCTCTACACGCCGTACATACTGACCTCCGTCGGAATGGCGGCGATGTATTACATCGTTCTGTACCTTTCGGGCTCCGGGATTCTGACAGAGGCGCGCGGCGCCGATTTTGCACAGAATATTCTGAAGTTCGGCAGCATGGTCATAGCGGCATTTTCACTCATATTCCTGTTCTACACCAACTCATTTTTGGTGCGGCGGCGCAAAATGGAGTTCGGCCTTTACAACATTCTCGGCATGGGTAAACGCAATATTGCACGCATTATCGTATGGGAGAGCGTGATCACCTACGCGATAACGATATTTGCCGGAGGAGCACTCGGAGTCGCACTTTCAAAGCTCGCCGAGCTCGGATACGTTAAAATTATGGGCGGAAAGGCAACCTACAGCTTCAGTCTCTCGCCGACATCATTTCTGATGTGTGCGGCTGTATTTGCCGTGATATCCCTTCTAATATTTCTGAACACTCTGCGTCAGGTGGGTACTGCAGACCCGATAACTCTGCTGCACAGCGAAAACGCCGGTGAACGTGCACCGCGCGGAAACACCATTATCGGTCTGCTCGGCGTAATTACACTCGTCTGCGCATACATTATCGCAATCTCGGTCAAAGACCCGGTCTCTGCTCTCGGCTGGTTCTTCATCGCCGTGCTCATGGTCATCGTCGGGACTTACCTTTCGTTCATATCGGCGTCGGTCGTCATATGCCGCCTTTTGAAGAAGCGCAAGAATTACTACTACAAGCCGCAGCATTTCGTCTCAGTTTCGTCGATGGCGTACCGTATGAAGCGCAACGGTGCGGGGCTTGCATCGATATGTATTCTCGGAACGATGGTTCTCGTTATGATAGCCACGACTGCATCTATGTATATCGGCGTCGAGGACGGACTTCGCACGCGGTATCCTCGTGAAATAGAATTCAACGTGTATTTCCGCACCACGGACGGACTACGTGACGAAAATCTCGCAGATATGCGGCACAGAATAGACAGCGTCCTGTCGTCCCACGGCGGAAGTGTTTGTAACACGGTAGACTATCGGGACGTGATCGGATACGGTGCGGTGCTTAACGGCACACCGTCGATTGCTACCGGCGAGCAGTCGAGTCCGTCGAGCAATGACACATTCTCATACAGGATATTCTCTCTCGATGAGTACAACCGCATCTCCGGGCGGAACGCTACTCTGGGCGCGGGCGAAGCTCTCATCTGTCCCGACAGAAACCTCACCGGTTTTGACAGGTTGAAAATCGGCGACAGAGAGTACAGCGTCACCGGAACGGATGAACTCTTTCTTCCGTCCGACCGAGACCATCTGAGAGAATCGCTCACGTATATGTGCATCGTAATTAACGATATTGCGGAGCCGTCGCTCGTCAATCAATCGACCGATGACGAAACGTCGGATAACAACGATGACTACACGCTCAAAACGTCGTACTGTATGTGGAACTTCAGCTTTGACACCGGAGTTGACGAAGAGGAGCAGTTGAAAATAAGGAACGATATCTGCAAGACGATAGCAGACATTACCATCGATGAGGATGTAACGTCTGCTGCGCAGCCGATCGAAGCAATGTCGGCCTACGCGGTCTCGTCGCGTGCCGATGCCGCCGAGGACTTCTACGGATCGACCGGAAGCCTCTTCTTCCTCGGCATCATGCTAAGCATAACATTCACGATCGCCGCAGTGCTTATAATCTATTATAAGC
>CAKSEM010000200.1 GCA_934446485.1 uncultured Eubacteriales bacterium
CCCGTCGCCAACGATCCGATCGAGGCCACCTGCACCCGCCCGGGCTGCACCGGCGGCACACACTGTGCTTTCTGCGGCACGATAACCTCCCAGCCGACGCAGATTGCCGCATTGGGGCACGATGAGATAGTTGCGCGCGAAGAATATGAGTATTCCGCCTATTACGGAATGACGCGCCACTACTGCCGTCGCTGTGAGCTGAAATGGTACGATGTGTGGGGCGACGGACACGTCCACGACTACACCTACCGGACTGAGGTGATCGCACCGACCTGTACTGAGGACGGTTATACCGCCCATACCTGCATCTGCGGCGATGCCTATCGCGACGGCACGACCTCGCGCCTCGGGCACAGCTTCCGAGACGGTGTCTGCACAAGATGCCACCTCAGTGAAGAGCTTGCTCCCTGCGACGGCGGCTCACACTGCCAGTCACGCCCGTTCAGCGATGTCAACACGAACAAGTGGTACCATGAGAGCATAGATTACGCGATAGCAAACGGGCTTATGAACGGCGTCGGCAGCGGTAAGTTTTCGCCGAACGGTACTATGACGCGCGCTATGCTCGTAACCGTACTCTGGCGGTATACAGGCGCACCCGATACCGCAGGAACCCCGTTCACCGATGTTCCTTCCGGTGAGTGGTACTCGGATGCCGTTGCATGGGCAGCGGGAAATGATATCGTAAACGGCGTAGGCGGCGGAAAATTTGACCCTGACGGTCAGATCACACGCGAGCAGATGGCAACGATGCTGTTCCGATATGCAGAGCACTTCGGGATCGACACCTCAGCACGCGGCAATATATGGACATTCCGCGACAGCTCGGAGGTCCACGGTTATGCAGAGGATGCGATCAGCTGGTGCGTCGCTTCATCCATCATAGGCGGTACCGAGTCAGGCGGTATCGTTTACCTGAATCCACGTGGTATGGCAACACGCGCAGAGGTCGCAACCATACTTATGAGATACATTAAAAATGTCGTAAACGGATAACCTCAGAGCATGTCGGCAACACGCGCCGCATTATGAATTATACAAATGTCCCACGACGGTCAAAACCCGTCGTGGGACATTTGCGTTGCCGGCACGGATATGGGCAGACATCCGTGCTGTCAACATTTATTTTATGGAGGAGTCAGCGTATTTTATACTTGAGCCTGAGGTTGTCCGCTATCATTGCAATGAACTCGCTGTTGGTCGGCTTGCCGCGATCGTTCTGTATCGTATATCCGAAGTAAGAGTTGAGCGTATCGATATCGCCCCTGTCCCATGCAACCTCGATTGCATGGCGGATCGCACGCTCGACCCGCGATGTGGTTGTCGAATACTGCTTCGCGACCGCAGGATAGAGCACCTTGGTCACGGAATTTATAATATTGCTGTCAGATATCGTCATCAGTATCGCCGAGCGCAAATACTGATATCCCTTGATATGTGCGGGCACACCGATCTGATGTATTATACTCGTGACCTGCGCCTCAATATCCGGCGGCGGCAGGACGCGTCCGACCCCCGCCGAGCCTAAACCGGAAAGCGAACGGACATAGCCTCGGTTGCGGCATATCGTATCGATGCCGTCGCCGAATGTCGCAAGATCTATCGGACGTGTTACGCACAGGTCCGCTCCCGCACGGTTTGCCTCAACAAAGAGGTTTTGGCTTGAAACCTGCGATAGAATTATAAACGCAGGCGAAGAATCGCCGAAGTTCTCCTTGACTCGCCGCGTGAGAGAAATGCCGTCGATCGCCCTCAGCCATGCGTCGCATATTACAACATCGTATCCGTCGGATTCTATCATACGCATGGCAGATTCACCGTTATCCGTTTCGGCGGTCGAGTAGCCCTGGCGCTCTCCGAGCAGCTCCCTAATATTCTTTCTCATCTCCGTATTTTCATCAGCAATCAGTACACGAATCTCAGGGTTCATTTTAATTCTCCGTTTCATATGTATTCCTTCATCAGGTTGAGGATATTTTACCATATTGTGGAATAAATTGCAATAACCATCGGAGACAAATAGTAAACAAAATTTCCCGCTTGTTTTTGGTAACAATTGACAAACGCCATACAAACGCCCGGGTTATTCGTCAGATATTCGCGTTTTCTGCGGCATCCTCTGATAGAATGAACTGCATGGGCACGAAGTGCCGCAATTTAATGTCGCCTCAGACACTCACACCGGGTGCGCATGTGACGTTACATAAACACCGCGCCTCGGAATGCATATCACACCGTAGGACGGATGCCATGCTCCTATCGAGCCTGGATTGAAGACGCGCACCTCGCGATCCCCGGGAAGCACGACCGTCCGATCCTCAGGCGTGTGTGTGTGCCCGAAGAGCAGCACGTCGGCTCCCTGCTCCGCCGCGTATTCGGCAGCAGAAGCAACTTCTTGCTTGACCCCGAACGTGTGCCCGTGCATACACATGAACCTGACCCCGCCCTCTTCTATCAGTTTTACGTCGCGTGCGGCGCTCTCGCCGTTTCCGTGCACAGAGATCACAGGAATATCGGGATAGAATGAGGACACATACTCAATATCGCGCACTCCGTCACCGAGATGAACTATAAGGCTGACCGAAGCACCGTGTGCGGCTATTGCATCACGCATACGGTCGGTATTCCCGTGGGAATCCGAAAAAACAAGTATCTTCACTTAATTTCTCCTTTCGCTGTGACGTATATTTCTGTCCAGCATATACTGATGGTACAGATCAATTTACAAGAGGTGATCACATGGTCATAGATAAAAAGACGCTCGATTCACTCCTTACGCTGCCGGACGATAAGCTGCTCGGTATGCTGAGCCTCGCGGCAGGCAGTGTCGGCGTGAGCTTACCGGGCAGATCTCCGGATCCCGCAGTAATCGCAGGTCTGCGGGCGCTGCTCACGGATGTGAGTGACGCTGATATAGCACGTGCGGGAGAGCTGCTCGGACTCTATCAGAATGCGGCAGCAAAGGCACGAAGTAAAAAATAACGCTGCTCTGCGGCGAACAACGATCGGAGGATAAACTGTATGGACGGAGAAGGACTCGATCTCGGCGC
>CAKSEM010000201.1 GCA_934446485.1 uncultured Eubacteriales bacterium
GTCGAGCTCCGCCGCGCATATCTTGCGATTCATCTTATCCTTGAGCCGCGGCAGCAGCGGTGAGCGCTTTGAAAGTATCTCAAGCTGTATTTTTACAAGCTCTTCGATGTACTCCGCGCGCCGCTCCGGCTCGGCAGCGATCATCTCGGCAATCGTCTGTCCGCGGATATATTCCGACACGATCGCCCATTTTCCGTCGATGAGCGTCACCTCAAGAACCGCGGGGATGTTCAGCCCCGTCTCCTCGATCCTCGCCTGTCCGAGAGCCTCGCTCAGAACATCCGATTTGGAATAATCCTCGTTAAATACCTTTATACACTTGTCTCCGTCGCGAAAGACGGTCTTGTTGTTTCTGACCGCTATCACTCTGTCAAGTTTCATAATATAATCTCCATTCCGCCGCCGATGCTGCGGCACAAATAGTAACGGTTCTCGCCGTGTTCCCGTGTGAAACGGAACCGGGGTGCTCTCCTCAAAGCTCCCGTGTTTCACCGAAAAACATCGGCGAACTACATCCGTTTTTCCGTGCGGTTCGGTAAGTATCTCATCGTTTGCCGCCATGCTGTGCGCGGCGGAACTCTTCCTTAAAATCTCCCGCAGGCGCGCTCTCAGACACCGGAGACGGTGCCTCGGCTTCGGAGAACTTCTTTCCGTAGTATGCGTCGAGGTACATCGTGCGTATCTCGGACATCAGCGGGTAGCGCGGGTTCGCACCCGTGCACTGATCGTCAAATGCCTGCTCGGTCATCTCGTCGAGTCGGGCAAGGAAGTCTGCCTCATCCGGAACGTAGTCGCGTATCGTCGGAAGGATTCCGACGCGGCGCTTCAACTCATCGAGCTCTCGGATCAAGTTTTCGACAGACTCCGCGTCCGTCGTACCGCCGAAGCCGAGATACCTTGCGACCTCCGCATAGCGTTCCATCGTGTGCGGATATGCGTACTGCGGGAACGTCCCCATCTTACGCGGCACATCGGCGGAATTGAAGCGGATGACCTCGTCGATCATCAGTGCATTTGCGACGCCGTGCGGTATATGATGGAACGCTCCGAGCTTGTGAGCCATGGAATGGCAGACTCCGAGGAAAGCGTTGGCGAACGCCATGCCCGCCATCGTTGCCGCGTTTGCCATATGCTCCCGCGCCTCGGCATCGTGCTCGCCGTTCTCGTATGCACGCGGCAGGTAGCGCCAGATGATGCCGAGCGCGCGCAGTGCAAGTCCGTCGGTATAGTCGGTCGCCATCATCGAGGCATACGCCTCAAGGGCATGTGTTACGGCGTCGATGCCAGATGCCGCCGTCAGCGAGCGCGGTGCCGTCATGTGGAAGTCGGCATCGATTATCGCCATGTCGGGCATGAGCTCATAATCGGCAAGCGGATATTTGACCCCGGACTCTCCGTCGGTTATGACCGCGAACGGAGTGACCTCGGAGCCGGTTCCGGCAGATGTCGGGACCGCGACGAAGTACGCGCGCTCTCCCATATGCGGGAACTTGTATATTCTCTTTCTTATGTCGGAGAAGCGCATAGCCATGTCCATAAAATCGACCTCGGGATGCTCATACAGCACCCACATGATCTTAGCGGCATCCATCGCAGATCCGCCGCCGAGCGCTATGATGCAGTCGGGTTCAAAGGCGCGCATCTCGGCAGCGCCCGCGACTGCACAGGCAAGCGTCGGGTCGGGTTCAACGTTAAAGAATGTCGCATGGACGATCCCCGCCGCATCGAGCCGATCCGTAATGCGCCGCGACATACCGCTGTGATACAGGAAATTGTCGGTCACGACGAATACGCGCCGATGCCCGGTCTCCGCTATTTCGTCGATCGCCGCAGGCAGGCAGCCGCGCTTCTGATAAATCTTTTCGGGAGCTCTGAACCACAGCATATTCTCTCTCCTCTCGGCAACGGTTTTAATGTTGAGCAGGTGTCGGACACCTACGTTTTCGGACACGCTGTTGCCGCCCCACGTTCCGCATCCGAGCGTGAGCGACGGGGTCAGGCGGAAGTTGTAAAGATCTCCGATGCCGCCCTGCGACGAAGGCGTATTGACGAGCACGCGGCAGGTCTTCATGTGCCGCTCAAACTCCTCAAGGCGGTCAGCGGCAGCCTCCGGATCGAGATATATTGACGATGTGTGACCGAACCCGCCGTCGGCGATGAGACGCTCTGCCTTTGAGAGCGCATCTGCGAAGTCATGTGCGCGGTACATCGCGAGAACCGGCGAGAGCTTCTCATGAGCGAACTCCTCGGTCAGCTCGACCGACTCGACCTCGCCGATCAGAATTTTTGTACTCTCCGGCACCCTGACCCCCGCAAGAGACGCGATCTTTGCCGCAGGCTGCCCGACAATCTTCGCATTCAGTGCACCGTTTATGATGATCGTTTTGCGCACGCGCTCAGTTTCATCCGGGTTGAGGAAATAGCATCCGCGCGCCGCAAATTCCTCGCGCACAGCCTCGTATACGGAATCGGCAACGATGACCGACTGCTCGGATGCGCATATCATGCCGTTGTCGAACGTCTTTGAATGGATTATCGAATTGACCGCAAGGATAATGTCTGCGGAATCGTCGATGATCGCGGGCGTATTACCTGCGCCGACTCCGAGCGCGGGCTTTCCGCTCGAATATGCCGCCTTGACCATGCCGGGGCCGCCGGTCGCGAGGATCAGATCCGACTCCTTCATCAGAAGGTTCGTCATATCGAGCGACGGACGGTCGATCCAGCCGATGATCCCCTCCGGCGCACCTGCGGCGACTGCCGCCTCGAGCACGACCTTGGCCGCAGCTATAGTGGACTCCTTCGCCCTCGGATGCGGGCTGATTATGATACCGTTGCGCGTCTTGAGCGAGATAAGCGTTTTGAATATCGCAGTTGACGTAGGGTTCGTCGTCGGGATGACGGCAGCGATCACACCGACCGGCTCGGCAATGCGGCGGATGCCGTATTCGCGGTCTTCCTCGATGACGCCGCACGTCTTCGTGCTGCGGTAAGCGTTATATATGTATTCGGCAGCA
>CAKSEM010000202.1 GCA_934446485.1 uncultured Eubacteriales bacterium
GTCTCAGTGACGGGGACATCACTGCAGATTACTCCGCTGCTGAGAACATGATGATGCAAGTATGCATGCTCTACGGTAACAACGATGCAATTGAGACGGCAAAATCGAGAATTATCGCCTTGTACAAAGAATATGATGGCGAATATTATGCAAGCTTTCAGTATGCATTGTCTCTCAACCCCGACGTACCGAACGATTTGTTCAGCATGTGCTACAATATTGTCTACACAAGACACTTTGACAATAACGCGGCAACACAGCTAAATATTCCGTACGTATCACAAGAGGGGATCCTGCCGAACGGGTGCGAGGCAGTCTCGGCAACGATGCTCCTGCGCTATATCGGATTTGACACAGATCCGTGCGACTTCGTTGACGGATATCTGGAAACGGAGAATGTGCGCCGCAGCTTCGGAGCGCTGTACGGCCCCGATCCGAAACTTGTATATGCTGGTGACCCGCGCAGTGTTCGCGACGGAATCGGCTGTTTTGCCCCGGTTATCGCGCGTGCACTCAACAGTTACCTTCCAGCCGGTATTTCAGCACGCAATACGACCGGTATGACACTCAGCGCACTGAAGCAGAACTACGTCTCTCAGGGAATTCCGGTCGCAGTGTGGGTGACGGTCGGGATGGAGGACGTGAAATCCATGGTGCAGTGGCGATCGTTTGACGGCCGCGAAACATTCCTTTATCCGACAAACGAGCACTGCATGGTCTTCATAGGATATGATACTGAAAACTACATATTTGCCGATCCTTATGAGTCGCGCGGTATTGTATCGTACCCAATTGAAAAGTGCGTACTGGCGTTCAACTCACTCGGAATGCAATCCGTAGTCATAAACGGCGGCACGGAGGGCGCTGCAGCCGGAAAGACACCGCCAAAACCGAAGTGAGCGAAGCTGCCGCAACCTTGAAAACAGAAAAATGCGACCGTTTGCAATGCGGCATTATCACAGCTTGCCTTGGGAGAGACTGTGCTGCAGTTCCGGCCCGACATATCTGCAGCCAAACCGAATTCAATAAAATAATCGGGGCTGAAACTTTCTTGGTTTCAGCCCCGATTCACTGTCATGATATTTCGAATACTCTCACGGCATTCTCTGCTGTTGCCGCAGCAAGCTCTTCAACCGAAACTTGTCGGAGCTCAGCTATAGCCTCAAGCGTCAGTGCAACATATCCGGGATAGTTGACCTCCCCGCGATGAGGGGTCGGCGGCAGGTACGGAGAGTCAGTTTCAACGAGAATCCGATCCATTGGCACGGCACATGCGGCAGATTTGACCTTTGCCGCATTCTTATACGTTACGGGGCCGCTGAACGAGATGTACCAGCCGAGCCGCACCAGTTCCAAAGCCATCTCTGCACTGCCGCTGAAGCTGTGCATAACACCGCGGACAGAAGAATACCGCCTGATAATATCCATCACATCACCGTGCGCTTCTCTGTCATGTATCACGACCGGCATATTCAACTCATCTGCAAGCTCCATCTGTGCCTCAAATGCCCGCTTCTGTACCGAACGGTCTGTGTCATCGTAATGATAATCGAGTCCTATCTCTCCGATTGCAACGGCGCGTTCGTCGTTAAGGAGCCCTCGCAGCTTCGAAAGTGCTGCATCAAAACCATCACCGAGCCGTTGTGCATCTGTCGGATATATTCCGACTGCTGCCCATATAAATGGGTATCTGTGGGCAAGCTCAAGCGATGCTCTCGATGTTTCAATGTTCGTACCGACATTGACGATCCCGCATACGCCTGCCTCAACCGACGCGCGCACAACAGCGTCCGCTCCGCCGCTCAAGGAAGCAAACTTTGCATCGTCAAGGTGCGCGTGTGAATCAAAGTACATGGGTTTCATTATCTGATACGTGAGCCGAGCGGCACATCATCCGGGAGGAACACTACGCTGATGCGATCATCTCCGCCCGCGAGGATCATCCCCTCGGAATCTACTCCGCACAGCTTTGCAGGTGCAAGATTTGAAACCAGAATGACTCGCCGGCCGATCATATCCTCAGGTCTATAGAACTGCGCAATGCCTGACACAACCTGACGCTCCTCAAATCCGAGATCGACCCTGAGGCGCAGGAGCTTCTTCGATTTTTTGACCTTCTCACATTCGAGCACCTTGGCACATCTAAGCTCAACCTTGCCGAAGTCATCAATTTCGATCTGGGGCAAGCGCTCCGTATCATCAGTTACAGGATCGGTGGGAGCCGATGCGGCGGCACGTTCTGCTTCAATTTCAGCCATAAAAGCCTCTTCATCTATGCGCGAGAAGAGTGGCTCGGGCTCTCCTACCCGACCGCCTGCCGCGAGCGCGCCGAATGTTAGCGCAGAGTCGAAAGAGCGCACATCGGTACCGAGCTGGGCAAATATTTTATCAGCCGACTCAGGAATGATCGGTGACAGGAGAACCGCAGCAATGCGGATAGACTCAAGAAGATTATATATAACCGTCCCGAGCCGCTCCCGCGATTCGGGAGACTTTGCAAGTGTCCAAGGTGTCGTCTCATCGATGTACTTATTGGCGCGGCGGAGTGCCGTAAACACTTCGGAAATTGCGTCTGCTATATGGAATGTGTCCATGTTCTCCGCAAACCCTTCGACAGCTCGAATGAACGTATCGGCGAGATCGCGGTCTATGTCCTCACCTGCTCCGGCAGGTGCCGGAACCGTCCCGTCAAAGTACTTCTTAGTCATCGCAACCGTGCGATTCACGAGATTTCCGAGGTTATTCGCAAGATCGGTATTGAAACGGCTGAGCACAGCATCGTATGTGACCGATCCGTCATTGGCATACGGCATCTCGGAAAGCGCATAGTAACGCACACCGTCCGTACCGATCTTGTCGGCGAGGGCGTCGGCATATACGACATTTCCCTTCGATTTCGACATCTTGTCCATCCCGAAATTGAACCACGGATGCCCGAATATCTTCTTCGGCAGCGGGAGATCGAGGGACATCAGGAATATCGGCCAATAGATCGAATGGAACCGCATAATGT
>CAKSEM010000203.1 GCA_934446485.1 uncultured Eubacteriales bacterium
CCGCGATTCCGAATGATGTTACGCCGATGCCAGACCCCATGTCAATGTATCGCTTTCCGTCGGTGTCAAATATCAGAGAGCCCTCTCCGTGCTCGATTTCGATCGGAAAGCGGTTGTAGGTATGAGCTATGTATTCGCTGTCAAGAGATATTATATTATTCATTGTTATATACCTCCGGTGTATCGCCGGTGACCATCGTTCCGGCGCCTTCGTCGGTCAGAAGCTCCATCAGGATCGAGTGCGGTATGCGTCCGTCCATTATCGTGACGTTGCGTACACCGTGTCCGATCGCTTCAATGCAGCAGTCGACCTTGGGTATCATGCCGCCTGAAACGGTGCCGTCGCGCTTCAATGCCTCCGCTTCGGATGCGGTGAGCTCCTGTATGAGTGTTGACGGATCGTCACGGTCGCGCAGGATGCCGGCAATATCGGTCATCATGATGAGCCTTTCGGCACCGAGCGCCCCCGCAATGTGAGCGGCGGCGGTGTCGCCGTTTATGTTATATGTGTTTCCGTCGCGGTCGCATCCGACGGTCGATATCACGGGTATATACCCCTTTTCGAGCAGGTCGCTCACCGCGCCTATATTTACGCCGGTTATCCGTCCGACGTACCCGAGCGACGGATCGCGCATTTCGGCTTCGATCAGCCGTCCGTCCATTCCGGAGATACCCATGGC
The DNA here is from genome assembly GCA_934446485.1 of uncultured Eubacteriales bacterium. Lineage (GTDB taxonomy): Bacteria > Bacillota > Clostridia > Oscillospirales > CAG-272 > RUG11130. The sequence continues at coordinate 681 of CAKSEM010000203.1, forward strand.
ACTGCCGCCCTTCATTTCGAGAAGGTTGACGAGCGTTTTGTTTATCTTTCCTGCAAGCACCATCTGAACGATGTCCATAGTTTCGCGGTCGGTGACGCGCAGTCCGCCGACGAACTTCGGTTCCTTGCCGAGGCGCGCCATGATGTCGCTGATCTCGGGACCGCCGCCGTGCACGAGTACGACACGCACGCCGATGAGCCACAGAAGCACTATATCCTCCATGACCTGCTCTTTCAGTGATTCGTTGACCATCGCGTTTCCGCCGTACTTTACGACGATGACGCTTCCGTTAAACCGTCTGATGTACGGGAGAGCCTGTGTCAGTACCTCAGCCCGTTCAAAGTTTGAAAAATTGCCGTTCATCCGTGTCCTCCAGTCAGGTGCGGTAGTCCCCGTTTATTTTAACGTAATCGTAGGTGAGATCACAGCCCCAAGCGGTTGCGTCTGCGTTTCCCATTCCGAGCGAGACGCAGATTGTGATCTCCGCCTCTGAGAGGATACGTTTGGCATCATCCTCGGAAAAATCAACGCCCGCACCCATGCGGCATACCTCAATTTTACCCGCAGGCGAGCGGAAGGTCACGCCGATACGGCCGATATCCACGGGCGCACCGCTGTAGCCGATGGCGCAAAGCACACGTCCCCAGTTTGCATCGGCGCCGAACATCGCAGCCTTTAAAAGGCTCGAGCAGACGACGCTCTTTGCAACAGTCTTGGCACACGCTGCGTTCGGTGCTCCCGTGACCTCACATTCAAGCAGCTTCGTTGCCCCCTCGCCGTCTCCGGCTATCATGCGGCACAACGCCACCGTTACCGAGTTCAGAGCTTTCATAAATACTTTGAAATCGGAGCTGTCCTCAGATGTGACGGTCGGGTTGTCTGCAAGTCCGTTTGCCATGACCGTAACCATGTCGTTTGTGGAGGTGTCTCCGTCGATGCTCAGCATATTGAAGGTCTCGGCGACATCGGAGGAGAGAGCCTTTTGGAGGAGCGACGGGGAGATCGAGGCATCGGTCGTGATGAACACGAGCATCGTAGCCATGTTCGGATGTATCATTCCGCTCCCCTTTGCCATTCCTCCGAGGCGGCACACCTTGCCTCCGAGCGTGAACTCCACGGCAACCTCCTTCGCTTTCGTGTCGGTCGTCATGATGGCTTCGGCAGCATCGTGCTCTCCGAGCGCTGAGAGTGAGGCGGCAAGCTCAGGTATGCCGGCTGCGATCGGTTCTATATTCAGCGGCTGCCCAATGACACCTGTAGATGCAACGATCACGTCATTCGGCGAGCATCCGAGTGCGTCAGCGGTAAGTGCGGACATTTTCTCGGCAATTTCAATGCCGTTTGCGTTGCACGTGTTCGCATTGCCGCTGTTACATATGACGGCACGTGCCGTACCGTCGGACAGATGATCTTTAGTTACCGTGAGCGGTGCTCCCTTGACGAGATTTGTCGTATATACCGCAGCGGCAGCCGCAGGCTGTGAGCTTACCACGAGTGCAAGATCCTTCTTTGTGCGGTTCTTTCTGATCCCGCAATGGACTCCCGATGCAGTAAACCCTTTGGCCGCGCATACGCCGCCCGAAATCAGCTTTATATTCTGCTCCATTTGTAAATGTTCCTCACTTTATCAATATACCGCACGCGCGCCGTGAGTCTTGCGGCTCCGGCGCGTATGTCGGTTCAGATGACGAGCCCTTCGTATTCCGGTGCTCCAATTACGATGTTCATGTTCTGTATAGCGGCGCCCGACGCTCCCTTGCCGAGATTGTCAAATTGGACGATTACGGCGGTGCGGCAGTCGGTGCCGCCGACGGTGATCTTCATGCTGTCACGTCCCGCCATTACGGAGGAGTAAATAATTCCTCCGCCGCACGGGTCGGTATCCACGGAGATCAGGGATGAGCCTGCGTAGTGCTCGGATAGGCAGTTCGTTACCTCTTCGGCACTTTGTCCCGGGAGAAGCACGCACGTAGCCATGCCGGCAAGATAATCGCCGACGATCGGCGAAAAAACGGGCGGTGACGCAAGGCGGCACACCTTCTGCATCTCCGGGAGGTGCTTGTGGCAGAGACCTGTGGCGTATATGCGGCAGCTCTCGTGCAGAGGATCGCGCGCGTCAGATGTGTATTCGGCTATCATGCCCTTGCCGCCGCCGCTGTAGCCGGTCAGAGAGTACGCCGCGATCGGCATATCGCTCGGAATCAATCCCGCATCGACGAGCGGGTATACCGCAGCTATGAATCCGCTGGCGTGGCAGCCGGGGTTGGATATGCGGCGGGATGTACGTATCCTCTCGCGTGTATCGGCTGACAGTTCGGGAAAGCCGTAGACC
>CAKSEM010000204.1 GCA_934446485.1 uncultured Eubacteriales bacterium
TGCCATAACAAAACCTCCTATGGTAGTTGTTTTAATTCTACCATAGGAGGCTGCTTTTTTCTATTGTCCGTTTTTACCGGACTTGTTCACGCGGCACACGCCTCTTAATTTCGCAGATGACGGCACAAAGTGCCGTCATCAATATCACATGACTGTTTTTGTGCAGGTCAAAATATACGGTAAGTGAGAGATACGGAAAATATGATGAGCGGACATTCTGAGAGGTCAGCCCAAATATTTGTATCCCGCGTTTTCAATCGCGGAACGGATAGCTGCGTCCGAAACCTCAGACTCACACTCTATCACGGCAACGCCTTCGGTGTGGTTCGCTGAGGCGGATCTGACGCCGTCTACCGCTTCAAGTGCGCTCTTGACGTGGGCTTCGCAGTGTGCGCACATCATGCCGCCTATTCTTACGGTTTTGTTCATATCGGTAATCTCCTTTTTTGTAGCTGTATCTGTATTCACAGAGGTATGTTTTTTCGACGGACGTATCCGACAGAGATTCAGCCGCAGGGCATTCATAACGACGCAGAAGCTCGACAGGCTCATTGCGGCAGCGCCGAACATCGGATTCAGCCGCCATCCGAGCGTGGATATGAATACGCCGGCCGCAAGCGGTATTCCGCATACGTTGTATATGAATGCCCAGAACAGGTTTTCGTGAATGTTCCTGAGCGTCAGGCGACTCAGGCGTATCGCTGCCGGTACATCCGTGAGCCGACTCTTCATGAGCACAACGTCTGCCGAGTCGATTGCAATATCTACGCCTGCGCCGATGGCGATCCCCGTGTCCGCGGTTGCGAGCGACGGAGCGTCATTAATTCCGTCTCCGACCATGGCGACACCTCCGTTTGCTTTCAGCTTCTCGATTACCTTTGCTTTTCCGTCGGGCAGCACCCCGGCCACTACGTTATCTACCCCGGCGATTCGCCCGATGGCGTATGCGGTGCGCTCATTGTCGCCGGTCAGCATAACGACACGGAGTCCCATTCGGTGCAGCTCGTCGATCGCGTCGCGGCTGTCGTCCTTGATCGTATCAGACACAGCGCATATGCCGATCAGCTTACCGCCCTTTGTGAAGTATAGAGGTGTCTTTCCGTCGTCGGATAGAGCCGCGGCGGCGTTTGCCGTGCTTTGCGGGATCTCGGCAACATCGGATATATATTCTGCTTTTCCGGCTGCCGCCTCGACGCCGTCCAGCATTCCGCGAAGTCCGCGCCCCGGGAGAACTTCAAAGTCGGTTATGTGTCCCGACTTGATACCGCGTTCCTCGGCGTATCGCACGATAGCTTCGCCGAGCGGATGCTCGCTTCCGCGCTCAAGTGTGTAAGCGACCGACAGGAGCTCGTCTTCGCTGTGTCCTTCTGTCGGGATGGTATCGGTGACGGTCGGACGCCCTGTGGTGATCGTTCCGGTTTTGTCGAGTGCTACGGTTTTAACCTTACCTGTAGCCTCAAGAGAAGCGGCCGTTTTGAAGAGTATCCCGTTGCGCGCGCCGACGCCGCTTCCGACCATAATGGCAACCGGAGTCGCAAGCCCGAGCGCGCAGGGGCAGCTGATGACGAGCACTGAGATTGCGCGTTCGACGGCAAAACCGACATCTGCACCTACTGCAAGCCAGATCACGAACGTTACGGCGGCGATCAGCATGACCGCCGGAGTGAATACACCTGAGACGCGGTCGGCGGCTTTCGAAATCGGTGCTTTGGTTGCGTTGGCGTCGCTGACCATACGGATTATCTGTGAAAGTGTCGTGTCCTCGCCGACGTGAGTTGCCGTGCAGTGTATGAACCCGGATAGATTTATGGTTCCTGCCGAAACGCTGTCTCCGGGAGACTTATCGACCGGTATACTCTCACCGGTCAGTGACGATTCGTTCACGGCGCACTCTCCCTCGGATATTGTACCGTCGACCGGTATAGATCCGCCGGGACGCACAACGAAAATGTCTCCGGGGCGCACATCTTCGACGGGAACTTCGACCTCAGTGCCGTCACGGAGGAGGGTTGCGCTTTTCGGTGCGAGATCCATGAGTCCGCGAAGCGCATCGGTGGTCTTTCCTTTGGCGCGCGCTTCAAGCAGCTTTCCTATTGTTATGAGCGCTAAGATCATTGCTGCAGATTCAAAGTACAATTCGTGCATGAGCGACATTGCCGAATCGGCATTACCGGCTGCCTCCGCCAGCGCCATGCGGAACAGGATATATGTGCTGTAAATGAAAGAAGCGCCGGAGCCGAGGGACACAAGTGTATCCATGTTCGGCGAGAGACGTATTGCGGCACGTATGCCGCTTGTGAAGAATTTCTGGCCTATGACCATGACGGCTGCGGCAAGGAGAAGCTGTGCCAGGCCCATAGCGGTATGGCTGTCGGAAAGAAATCCGGGCAGCGGCCACCCCCACATTGTGTGCCCCATGGATATATACATGAGCACAAGGGTGAGAGCGACCGACCATATGAGTCGAGCGGTGAGCGAGTGGATCTCGCTGTCCGTGCGGGTGCCGTCGGCAGGTGCGGCGGTTGCTTTTTTGGCGCCGTCAAAGAGGGTGGCGCCGTATCCGGCGTGCCGTACTGCCTTGATGATCGATTCAGTCTGCACATTTCCGTCCACAGACATGTCTCCCGTCAGCAGATTTACGGAGCAGTCCTTGACACCTTCTACCGAACGTACTGCTCGTTCGACCCGTGCGCTGCACGCTGCGCACGACATGCCTGTTACTTTATATCTTGCGATAGTGATCCCTCCTTCGGTAAACTGCAGCATTATTTACTGCGGGTAGCACGTCACAGTATTCCCGATTTTGCGAGAAGTAATGTGCCCGGATTATTTACCCATCATTTCAGTAGGTATTATAACGCGGCGGTATCGGTTTGTCAATACTTCAGGAGAGGAAAAACGAGGTGTGTTATTTATTCGCATATGTGTTCATATAAACTGTAGGTTTGTCAATGATATGTTACACCGAGGCGCAAAAAATTATCGAGAGTAGCCTTGGGTGAGATCCAGTTA
>CAKSEM010000205.1 GCA_934446485.1 uncultured Eubacteriales bacterium
GACAGCTCTGTGAACAAAGATTCCGACTCCACACCGTCGGATTTGCCAGACGCGGCCTCGCTAAGACTCGGTTGAAGCACCACCGCATTCCAATCCGTATAGGCAAGCGCCTCGGCGGATGTGCAGTCGCCGTACACCGCTCTCCACTCGCCGGCACCCTCTCCTATAATGTGACCTCCGATAACACTGAGGCCATATCCTCCGTTGCCGTCGGCAGCATCGCCGGCGCAGCGTGCCATATCGGCGCCCTCTGACGTGCAGATACCTACCGTCACATTCTTTTCGTCGCCGAGAAGACTTCTTACGGCATCATACAGCACACTGCCCTCTGTATGGCCGAAATCCGCAATATCGGAAGCCATGTCTCCGCCGATAAACAGCACCTTATAGTCTCCGTCACCCGTACCGTCGGCGCAAAGTGTCAGCGTACCGTTCAGTACAGCCTCGGCGGATGCGTATCCGCGCTTCAGCACCGCTGTCGCACTGACGTCTCCCCCGCGACCGTTTTCGGGCAGGCTCTTCACCGTGACCGATGCCGTAATACCGAGCGGTTCAAGCACCTCGGTCAATTGATCCTTAAAAGCCTCAGCGATATCATCGGGCGATGTCTGCGACTTCAGGCGGTAGCTCCGGCGTGACAGCTCATCTGCTACAGACGGCAGCGTATCCGTGCGATACTCCTCCGGCATCTCGATCGGTGCATAGCGCCCGTCGCCGCCAGCCGACATCTTCTCAAGCGTGGCGGCGGCTATGTACCGTGCCATCGACTCATATTCATCCGGCAGCTTGCCTATCGCTGCGGATGCGCGCATATGTGACGGCTCATATCCGTCCGCTCTCATGCTCTCGGTGACGAGCACTCCGGCAGCCGCCTGTGCCGCTATGTATCGGCCGATTTCGAGCGACAGATGGAGTCCGTCGCGGTGCAGTCCCCACTGCGGATCGCTCGCAAGCGATACTTCATCCTCGGGTGACGCAGGATTTCTCCAATCGAGAAGTGCAAAATACGTCTCCCGTGCATTCTGAATGGCAGCGCCCACCGGAAGCACGCCGGTTATACCGAGCCCGCTCTCCTTACCGACGTAAGACGCCGCGGCTTCGGTGGTCTTGCATATCTTAAGATAATCCTTCAGAGCCGTGCTGTACGACGGCGGCAAAGGATTATCATCACGATCCCAACGCTCCTTTACCGTCGGCGCACTCCACACATGGTAATAGTATACCTTCGCCCCCGGCGCGTTTGCGGCTATATGATCGAGCATGTACGGCACCGATGCAGACAGCTCTCTGAGCGTTGAAGCCTCTTCATTACCTCCGGTCGACTTCCCCGTAAGTGTTTCCTGCCCCCACGGCTGAATGACGACCGCGTCCCAATCGGCATAGCCGAGCGCGTACGCCGAGGTGCAGCCGTAGCTTGCGACGCGCCACGTCGGATCACCGCCTCCGACTATACGGAATGAGTACGCATTCGGAGTGTTGCGCATCGCTGCAGTTGCGTGCCACGCCATTGATTTGCCGCCCTTAGCACACAGCCCGACCGTAACCTCGCATTCGTCGCCGACCATGCTTTTTACAGCATCGTACAGCATACTGTCGTTTGCAAATCCTCCGTCGGTCAGGTCCTCCGATGCGCTGTTTCCTATAAAGAGCACCTTGAAAGTATCGCCATTGCCGGGTTCAGCTGACACAGGGTATAAAGCCGCACCGGACAGTGTGAGAAGAACCGACAGCAAAAGAGCGATATAGCGTCTCAATTTCATATTTGTCTCCTTTTGTATACAAAAGCGGAACTACCGCTCGGGATAGCTCCGCTCTGAGTATCGTGTTATCTAACCGTTCAATCAGCCGCGACGACGACGGACAACTGCAATTCCGCAAGCGGAAACTGCCGATACGAGTGCAGCGATAACCATGGGGTCACCGGTCTGCGGAGCCTTCTCGGTTGTCGTGGTGGTCGTGCCGTCAGCCTTGATCGTCGTGATGGTCTTGGAACCGTCGGCGTTCGTCACAGTCTTGATCGTATTTCCCTGATCGTCCTTTACAACGGTCTCTTCACCGGGCTTCGGATCCGGTGTCGGGGTCGGATTCGGCGTCGGTGTCGGTGTCGGATCCGGATCCGGTGTCGGAGTCGGGTCATTGTTTGTTTTCTCTATGACATCACCGGACAGAGTAGCCTTAACGCCGCTCGGTGTACCCGTTCTGTGGTCGCCGAGGAATACGAAGTCACCGAGGCCTATACCGTAGGTAAGGTTATACATAGACTCGCCTTGAGCATCTTCCGGGCGGATAGTACCCGCAAACACACCTACAGAAAAGTGCACAAGCGAACCGGTCGTAGCACCGGGAAGGAACTCCGAGAACGGAACCGACCACTCATACACGACCTTTCCGTCGCTCGTGTAGTTGATGGCGAAATCGACACCTGCCGTCGGGTTGTAAGCGCCGGAGTTACCGAGCTGGTTGTAGCAGCCCTTCAGGTACTCGCCGGTCGTCGGATTCTTGCCGATAGCGTAGTAAAGGAGCGCAACGTCATCGCGCTTATCGTTCGGATAGAAGTCGATCATCATACCGCCGTCGCTGAGGAAGTCATCCTTGGTCTCTGCGGGGGATGCGGCGTTGGTGAAGTTCTGGACTATGTCCTCGGGCTGCGCGACGACCGCGATATTAAAGCCGTGAGTCTCATCCCATGAGAAATAGTACTCCATGGTCGAGAGCATATCCTGTCCTTTGTCATAGACAGTTCCGTCGCCGTAAATAACAGCAAGACTGGTCTCATCTGCAGTAGTGTCGATAGCGGCACGCTCATACTCTCCGTCACCGATAATGCCGTCCTTTACGACATTTGCGGGATCCGCTTTCTTTACGGTAAGCGAGATATTGCAGTTGGTCTGGGGGTTATAAGCCTTTGCACCGACCGCAATGCAAAGCATAGCCGTTATGATAACCGCCAATGCCAAGCATACGATTCTCTTCATTTCATAAAACCTCTTTTCACAGTAATTTCATG
>CAKSEM010000206.1 GCA_934446485.1 uncultured Eubacteriales bacterium
GTGCTGAACGCACTGGCTGGCAAGCTGACCTACAGCAATTTCGCAAGCGGTGAGAAGAACCTGACCGGCTCTGTGAAGATTGCTGACGGCCTGACTGCAAGCAGCAAGGAAATGAAGAGCGGCGATATCACCTTCACCGAAGAGGGCAAGGGCTCTTATGTTCAATCCTCTGGTCCCGTAATTCCTGGTCATCAGGTAACCACCTCCTTCACCACTACTCTGACCGGTGATAAGGAGCAAGACAACGAATACCTGATGGGCGGCGTAATTGCTGAGGATGGCACCTATAAGTTCACAAAAGCAAGTGACATTACCGCAGTTAATGCAATTGATACGGCAAAAGACCTGAAGGTTAATGCAGCTGGCACAACCCTGAGCGTAACTACTATGGGTAATGACAGTTCAGCAATCAAGATTATCAATGACGGCGCATCCAAGGTTGATATTACTGCTGATAAGCTGGTTATCAAGACCGGCGCTTCTGCTGCAAGCAAAAACTCTGGTATCTATGCAGGTGATTACAACACTAGCAAGAAGACCGTAAATATTAACGGTGCTGTAGATATTACTGCAACTAATACTGAGGGTAACAACAACTACGTATATGGCATTCTGGCAGCTAATGCAGATGTAACTGTAAACGGCAGCCTGAAGGCTAATATTGACGGTGGCAAGGGTGGTTATAACCACACCTCTGTTTCCGCAATCATGGCACAAGGCAGTGCTTATAGAAAGACCAGCAGCACAGTTACTGTTAACGGCGACGTAGATATCACTGCTAACGGCAATGGCCTGCATACCAATGGTAACGGCTCTGTTATTACCGTAAATGGCGGCGGTGCAATTACTATCAACGATAGCAGCACAAAGGGTGCTTATGCAGCAATGCGTGCTGACAACGGCACCATCAACATGAACGTTGCTCTGGATGGCAGCAAAGCTACCGCTGGCCTGGGCAAGGACGTAGTGCTGAAGGGCAATCTGGCAGCAACGAACGGTACTAGCGATGCAGCAGCATCCATCATCAACGTAGCTCTGGATACAGAAAAATCTGCTTTGGAAGGCGTAGCTTACATGGCAGGTAACAACAGCCAAATCAACATGTGGCTGCAAAATGGTGCAAGCTGGACTAACGAAGTTCATGGCTCTACCGAGAAGGATTGGAAAGGCAATGCAATCTTCAAGGGCAGCCAAGTAACTAACTTCGTAGGTGGCGCAAGCGATGCCAAAGCTGGCAATATCTTCCAAAAGGATAGCAACAGCCTGACTATCGACAACTACAGCGGCAACACCAACATCTTCTATGCACATGAAGGCAATGGCGAAGCAGCCGAAAACTACGCAGCTGGCGACACCATTATCAAGCACGCAGCAGAAGGCTCTGTAGTATCCCTGATTACCGACAACACTGGTGTTGCTATGGATAGCGACGCTAGCGTAGCTAACGTGCTGAACGCTTTGGCTGGCAAGCTGACCTACAGCAATTTCGCGAGCGGTGAGAAGAACCTGACCGGCTATGTGAAGATTGCTGACGGTCTGACCGCAAGCAGCAAGGAACAGAAGACCGGCGACATCACCTTCACCGAAGAGGGCAAGGGCTCTTATGTTCAACCTGAAGCACCTGTAATTCCGCCTAAAACAGAATTCACCACTACTCTGACAGGTGATACTGCAGCAGATACTGAATATGCAGGCAATATCCAGGACGGTAAGTACGTTTTTGCTGCAGATACTACTGTTAAAGCAGACGCTAATTCCGCAGTTGACGTTAAGACACCGCTTACTATTGAAGCAGGCAGCAATAAGCTTGTTTTGACTGCTAAGAAGGGCAGCTGGAGTGGTGTTACTGTAGCATTTAATCATGATGTTGCAGGAACAACGAAAATCACTGCCGGCGAGCTGGTAATCGGCGCTGCCGGTGGCTGGGGTGCTGACGCTGATGGTTATGACCGTTCCGGACTTGTTGTGAAGAATGGTAACGTTGATATCACAGCAGCTACTACCACTGTTCATGCTCATTCTGACGCAACTGATCCTGCCTATGGCATTTTAGCGCAAAATAATGGCAGCCGCGTAGATATTCACGGTGACCTTAAGCTGGCAAACGACAGCTTCGGACCTACCCATGGTCTTTGGGCAGAGGATGCAAAGGATTGGGGCGGCAAAGCATCTATCATCAATGTAGATGGTAAGGTGGATATCAACCTGGCAAATGGCAATGCACTGACTGCAATCAGAACCGGTTCTACCGTTACTGTTGGCGGTGGCAATATTCAGATTGCTAAGGACAACAACAAGGAAAACTATGCACTGAAGGCTGACGGCGGTAATGTCAACGTAAACATGAAGGCTAACAAGCTTTCCGCAGGTACTACCACTACCGTAATTAAAGGCAATGCGATTGCTTATAGCGAAAAGGCTAACTCTAATTTTGACTATCCTGATCGAGACAGCGTTATCAATATAGGCTTGTCTGATAAGGATTCTTCCTGGACCGGTGTTGCTTTTGCTAAGGACCTTGGTACAACTGGTAATCCTTATAAAGGCATCATTAATCTTTATGTTTCCAATGGTGCAACCTGGAACAATGAAGCATGGGGCAAAACTAATGATGCATTTGCAGGCAGCCATGTAGCTAAATTCATTGGCGGTAACAGCGAGGCAGCAGCAGGCAACATCTTCCAAAAGGACAGCAGCAACCTGACTATTGATGCTTACCGCGGCAATACCAACATCTTCTATGCACATGAAGGCAATGGCGAAGCAGCCGAGAACTACAAGGCTGGCGACACCATTATTACAAGTGCTGTAGCAGGCTCTGTTGTCAACATGATTACCGATAACACCGGTATTGATATGGACAACGATGACAGTGTTGCTAACGTACTGAACGCTTTGGCAGGCAAGCTGACCTATAGCAACTTTACTACTGGCGAAACTAACCTGACCGGTTATGCAAAAATTGCTGATGGTCTGACTGCTAGCAGCCAAACCCTGAAATC
>CAKSEM010000207.1 GCA_934446485.1 uncultured Eubacteriales bacterium
CCTATAGCATTCGATGTTATCTCGCGCTTCAGAGAATTGTTGATTTCAAGCTCAACCGCATCGGCAATCGCTTCTGCGCTTACCGGGCGCTTTTCGCACGCCTTGAGGAGCCCGGTAAGCAGCTTGTTCTTGTCAAAGAGCTGCTTTGAACCGTCCTTCTTTATGACTACGGGCTGAAATACGTCGATTATCTCGTATGTGGTGAATCTCGAGTGGCAGTCGAGACATTCGCGGCGACGTCGTATGCTGTTGTTATCTTCAACGGGTCTTGAATCTATGACCTTGCTCTCATATGAGGCACAGTACGGGCATTTCAATTATATATCACGCCTTTCGGAGTTAAAATTTTGCTATTTTCTGACATCAGTATAGCATACGTTTGCGTATTTTGTCAACAAACCGGCATTCATTCGCCGAGCGACCACATCTCGAACGGCGCGTACTTGCGATCGAACAGGTAACTGTACTCCATACCTGCATACTGCTTCAGTCTGTCGTCCGTTCCGTATTCTGAGCTCGGATAGTACGTTCCGCTGCGGTCAACGATGCATCTGCCCGTGATTATCGGGTAATCGTGTTTAAGCTCGGTCAGAAATTTCTGCGCACCTGTCTTCGGAAGTCCTGCGACTTCGATAAGAAGAGTTGAGAGGTAGTTTGCGCTGGTATCGCCCGGGTCGGTATCGGGCAGTTCGGTGTTGCTCCAGATCACGTACGGCACAATGTAGTTCTTCTCGGTGTCCTCAAGACTCTCCCGGTCAATGGTTGTTCCCGCCGCTTTGAGTATCGGGTTCGTGACGGACGAGTTCGGCTGGTGATCACCGAACATCAGGACTACCGTCGGCTCGTCGCATTCGGAAAAGTATCCGATGAGGTTTTCAAACGCACGGTCGGACTCTCGTATGAGCGATATATAGTTGCTGATGTACTCGTTGTCCTCATATCCCGATACGGTAACATCGGGTACAAAGTTGTTGTATATGCTTTTGTATCCGCCGTGGTTCTGCATAGTTACCGCAAAGATAAACAGGGGTTCGTCTGAGTTTGACTCATACACATCTATGAGCTCGTCGTAAAGGCTTTCATCGGAAATGTATGCACGGATCTTCGAGGCATTGTAGAATGCGTTGTCGGTGAAGTACATTTCATCGAATCCGAGCAGGGGATATACGGTGTTTCTCTTCCATCCGGTCGACTTCAGCGGGTGCATTGCAACCGTGTGATATCCGAGGGACGAGAGCTGCGACGGCAGAGAGGGGGACTGCTTTGAAATATACTGTTGGAACGGTATGCTGCCGGAAGGCAGATATGCCATGCTGAGACCCGTCAGGAATTCGAATTCCGAGTTCGGCGTGTTGCCGCCGAGGATGGATACGTGAAGCTGACCTTTCATGGTATTCTCTTCAAGAGAATTGATGAACGGCATATAAGGCTCACTCGTCTCAAAATCTCCGAGAACCGAGAGGTCGGAGAATGACTCATTCATTATGGCGATGATGTTCGGTAGCTTTTCGGTGTCGCTTAAGTCGCCCGTGTTGTCGGAGGAATATTCGGATGAGAGTGATGTCAGTCCGTCGCGGCTGTAGCCTGCGGGCTTCGGGACGGTAGTATATCTCATGTTCATGAGAAAGCTGACGGTAAATCCGTTGTATTCATACAGATATGACGGAGTGAACAGGAAAGAGTACAGGGAGAAGTCGGATATAGCGCGATCGGTCTGGACGTATATCCCCGAGCCTATGGCAAATGCCGACAGGACTACGGCGCAGATCGGGCGAACGGGACGGAGCGGAAAGCGTACGCGCACGTTCATTACGGCGGCGACCGTGCAGATGAGAACTGCGCTCCCTATGACAAGGGCGACGATCGGGCGTATCACTATGGTGTATTCGCCGACGACCGATGCTGCAACACCGTATGACGCAAGGTCCCACGGGAACAGCGGCGAGCCGCGGAACTCAGTCGTGTAATAGCTGATGACCGACAGTATGAGCGGGAGCACGGCGACTGTGATGACGGCGGGGGCAGTCCTTCCGAAGATGAACATGACGGCTGCCGCCGTGATGTAGAACAGAAAAATGTTCAGAAGGATTATCGGAACATCCATGTCGAACGGCGAATGCGAGAGGCATTCGGTCGCCATGTATGAGCAGAACGGCGAGACTGCGACCGTGATCCATCGCAGCCACAGAGGCGAGTGCCTGCCGAGCAGTGCTGCAAGAAGAGCGACAAGCGCGCTTATATGGAGTGCAAGTATACAGTAAAGGTCCGTGGACTCATAAAGGTTCGTTGAAGCGATAATCGCTAAAACTTCAAGTACGATTGCAGGGAGACATGACAGTGCCGCTGTGAGTATGCGCTGCCACATCGGGCGAGACTTCTCCGCAGCAGGTGTTTCGATTTCCGTATTCAATGCCTTATACCGTCCTTTTTATAGGTGAAAGTATTTAGATTATGTTCTCTCCGTCAAAAATGAACACGCCGTATCCGCCGCCGGTCGCACCGCCCGAGGCAAGTCTGTCAGCGTATGCACGCTGCAGTCCGGTCTCTCTCGGAAGTGTGCCCGGCTCGTATGATTCGCGGAAGCCGAATACGCGCCAACGATCATCGAACGCATCGGTCCTTTCCGTAAAGTGGATTATCTCAAAATCACGCATGAAATCGAGTATATTCGACCTTTCATCCAAAAATTCGGTATGTCCGGGATACAGGAGCCACGACTCACAGACAAAAACGGCATTGCCGGTCTGGTGGAAGAAACGGTATGCGCGGCGGTATGAATCGAGCCGCTTCTCGCGTGTCAGCGAGTCCCCCTCCGGAATGTGCATATTTATGACCTCGTCGCCGTGCCGCACGTGTACTCCGGCGTGGGTATAGTCGGGGGCGTGATGCGTGATCAGGTGGAACTGAAGTCTGCCGATGCGGAACATATTGGCGCGGATCTGTTCGGATACCCAGCCGTAGTTGGCGATTCCGAAGGTGCCGTGCTCGGAAAGGCATACGT
>CAKSEM010000208.1 GCA_934446485.1 uncultured Eubacteriales bacterium
CAACTGTGCCTTCGGAGAGGCGATAGGTGCCGAGGCTGTCGTTTTTCATCTTTGGGGCGGCTACGACTCAGACACAAATATCGAAATAAATCTCGAAAGTCTCCCGTACCTTGCCGAGACGGCAGATCGTCACGCGCTCTCGCTTTTGATCGAAAATGTACCGAGCACGCGGAACGACCCTCTTTATAATTGGCATCTTATTGCCGGGACATCGAAAGACGCCCTTTTCATATATGACACGCGTTTTGCGGCACTTCACGACGATGCCGAGGAGACACTGAGCGATCCGCTCGTGAGAGAGCGGCTCCGCCACGTACACGTATCGGACTTCGTCGGCGGAGTTCGGAATTTCTCAGCGCTCCGACCGATACTTCAGCCGGGCGAGGGCGTCGTAGACTTCCGATCGACCGCACAACTGCTCGAAAGAATCGGATATCGCGGCAGGATCACTCTTGAGTCCCCTGTCATGCACGACTCATCGCTTGATACCGATACCCTCCGCGCTTCACTCATAAGGGTGCGTGAGCTTTTTAACACGACTTCCGCCTGATACGTTGTAATTTCGGACGGGGTATGTTAAAATATCCGTATAAACATACTACGGTCGGCAAATCTCGCCCAACAGACGGGCAATTATTACGTTTGACCGCCCCGATCCGCAACGGATCAAAATCTTACATTATGTCAGAATCACAGAAAACCGATACATCAAACATAGGGCTGCTCTTCCCGACGGACAGTGACCGTGACGCCTGCCGCGAGCGTGAAAACTCTCCGCTCTCTGCGTACACGGCATCACAGCTTGAGCTCGACGGAATGATAGACCTCAAAGTTTCCGACCTTGGGAGTCTCTTCACCGACGACCCGCGCATTATCGCGTACCGTCAGGATATGTTCCGCGATATAGAAGCACACCCCGAGCTGTCAGATCTTCTTACTTCTCTCGTTCCGCTTATCGGAGATATAACCGAATTGCGGCGGCTGAGCCGTGATCCTTCGCTCTCTCAGGAGGCGTACCTCTACAGCATAACGGAAATTGAGCTCTACACCTCCGTTCTCTCTATGATGAAGGCGACGTTCTCTTCAGTCGGCGAATCTGTAACATCTGAAGCGTTCCGCCGCATCGCAAATGTCGTTCGTGAGCTGACAGATTCCGAGTACTACCGCGACATAAACCGCAAGCTCGAGGAACTCACTTCACGCGTCCGCGAGGTAAAGAGCGTAACGATCGGAGTAAATCTCGACTCGCGTCTGCGTGCAGAATCGGCAGGTGTCCTTTCGCTCAACAACGACAGGTTCAAATCGGGGCAGCTCATCGACAAAATTCTTCACCTCGATTTCCGCTCGGATGAGATGACGTGTATTGCACCGCTCACACCGTATCGCCGCGATCAGTCGGAGAATCAGCAGCTCGCACTAAATTCCGCGCTGTCGTCTGCGCTGAGCGATGTCTTTCGCTCGTCGGTGCGCTCGTGGAGGCGCGTAATTCAGTCGTATGTTCTCGAAAACACCGACTTTCTTATGAGACTTCTGCCCGAGATCGAGTTTGTGACGAAGGCTGCGGAACTGATACGTCGTCTCAGAGACTGCGGGTGCACTTTAACGTACCCCGAGATCGCACCAATGGAGGAGAGAAACTTCGCGGCTGCGTCTCTCGGCAACCCGGCGGTCGCACTCAAGCTGTCGGCTCCGGTCGTGCCGAATGATTTTTCTTTCGACCGCGACGGCATGATATATATTCTGACAGGTCCGAACCGCGGCGGCAAATCTGTCATAACATGTGCTGTAGGTCTCGCTTTCGCTATGTTCGCGCTCGGTCTTCCGATATGCGCCGAAAGCGCAAGGATCAGTCCGTGTGACGCGATATTCACGCACTTTCCTCAGGGAAGTCTCGACACTATCGACAAAGGTCGGTTAGGGGAAGAATGCTCCCGCCTTGAAGAGATATTCGGCAGGATAACGAAGTACAGCCTTGTGCTGCTCGACGAATCGTTCTCATCGACCGGCGCATACGAGGCTGCCGCAATCGCGGGAGAGGTTCTCGCGGGCTTTTCGCTTGCCGGATGCCGCGTTATATTTTCGACACACCTCCATGAGCTCGCCTCACGCACGGCTGAACTCAATGAACGATGCTCCGCAATGGGCGGAGTTCGCATAGACAACCTCGTTGCCGAGGCTGACGGCGAAGAGCGCAGCTTTAAAATAGTGCGCAGGCAGCCTGACGGGCAGAGCCGTGCCGCCGATATTGCCCGACGCTACGGGCTGTCATTCGACGTAATACGCGAGCGGCTTGCAGGGCGCTCCGAGTTACAAAGCAGCAGTGACAACACAATTGATAAACGAAAGGACGGATCACAGGATGAATGAACTATTGACACTTCTCGAAAACGACGGACGGCTCACATATGAAGCTATCGCGCGTATGCTCGGTAAGGAAACGGGCGATATCAAAAAGATGGTCGAGGACTATGAGGATGAGGGAGTGATCCTCGGTTACAAGGCTATGATCGACTGGGATAAGACCGACCGCGAATACGTTTCGGCGCTTATTGAGCTCAAAATAACCCCGCAGCAGAACCATGGCTACGATCACGTTGCAGAACAAATATACAATTACCCCGAGGTTGAAAGCCTCTATCTCATGTCGGGCAGTTTCGACCTTGCTGTTTTGATCGAAGGCAAGACGATGCGTGAAGTCGCGTTCTTCGTTGCGGAAAAGCTCGCAACTCTTGAAGCCGTCACCGAAACTTCAACACACTTCGTGCTGCGCAAATACAAGGACAAGGGCATAGTTTACGGTGCCGTACCGGTTGACGAGCGGGGAAATATCATCTGATGGACTACAGCAAAATTCTAAGCAAAACGATACAGGAGATCAAGCCCTCCGGAATACGGAAGTTCTTTGATATTCTCGAAAACCGCAAAAACGTCATCTCACTCACCGTAGGAG
>CAKSEM010000209.1 GCA_934446485.1 uncultured Eubacteriales bacterium
GATTCCGATTGCACTCATAGTTTTGCTCCTACTTCAGTTTGAAGGTGTAGAAATATCCGCCGTCGAAAGAGCGCGGCCGATAGTATATTTCTTTGCCTTTTTCTATTTCCCACGATTTGCTGTATTTCGGATCAGCGCAAATGACCGACAGAACGATTTTGTTCTCGCTTACTTCATCAATCCGAAAGTGCCGTCCGCCTTTTCCGAAGGTCGGAATATCTCCGGGTTCGCATGGAAAGCACACATCGGCAGTCACCCTTTTGCGGTAGCCGCCGACTCGGCTAATTCCCCACGCCGTTTCTATAATTCTCAGTTTCACCGTACTCGTCCTCCGTATCGGGTTCACCGCTCAGAAACAGATAATGCGCCGCCTTCTTTCCGTTCGGCTGAACGCCCGGAAATCCGTCTGTATATATCTCATGCAGCCGTACCGCCGCCGAGCGCACACCATGTTCTGCGGCTTCGGAATACAGAAGCAGCGCCGCACCGATGTCCTTCTCTGTTCCGAAACCGTTTTCATAAAAGTATGCAGTTTGATACATCGCTTCGTCATTACCCGAATCCGCCGCACGCGATGCCCATAGAAACGCCTGCTCATCATTACGCTTTTCGGGATAGCCGAGATGATATGCCATACCGAGCGCAGACATAGCGTCTGTGTTGCCGGACTCGGCAGCGACAATGTACCATTCCATCTGCTTTTTGTGCTGCTTTATTATTCTTCGCTTTGGCGGGTTACCCGGGGATGAATAATTCCGAAGCTGAGCCGCCTGCTGCCAAAACGAAATGTCGGTGTCAACGAGTGCAAGGTCGCCGAGAGCGAGCATTGCCTGCGTGCTGCCGACAGCGGCAGCACGGGTAAGAAAACGCACACCTTTTCGTCGGTCATAAAAATCACCGTCAGCATCGAGATAGACACTTGCGGCGCTGAAAAGCGCCTGCGGATGCCCTGCCTCGACAGCTTTGTTAAACCATTCAGCCGCTTCCTCCGCCTTATTTTGATTTTTACACAGTTGCGCTGCCTTCCACGCAGCGTCTGCGTCGCCCTCGTCCGCTGCTGCTTTTAAGCGGCAGTCGTATTCACGTTCCTGCACGCTTTTGCTCGTGGAAACACCGCCGTAGCACCGTACCGCCTCTGCAAAGTTTCCGTCAAGCTCGGCAAGAAAGCCGCGACACACGAGCACGTCAAAGTTGTATCCGTTGAAGTCTCCGGTTGTGATCATCCGATGCAGTCCGCACTGAATAAGGGCAAGCTCGGAAACCGTGAAATAGTCGTTCGCAAATCCGGCATCTGCTTCGTTCCCCAAAGGAAAATCACCGTCGAGAGATGCGTCCTCGCGCTCCCTGCTTTCGGCAAACCCCTCGTAATACGCCTCATCGCGACATGGAGACGGCACAAAAGCGGCACGCTCCGTATAAAGCGCACAGGCAAGCTCCGCACGCCTTTTTAATGCAGTGCAAATGTTCTTACGGTCAGCATGATCTTCTGCAATACGGTTATATTCCTCTGTCCATTTGTCCGATACCGTTTTCGGATCACTGCAGCTTTGAAGCGCCAATACCGTTTCGGGTTTCATATCGTCTCCGCCTTTTGGGTTACCATTCAAAATTCTTTTTGAAATCCTCCGTGTCTACGCCGGACATATCCCCATGCAGACAGCCGCTTTTATCCAGCGTGATGATCGCGCCGAAGTTGAAGCACGCAGCAGCAAGGGTGTTGGGGAAGCCGAGGCCCTTGTCGTTGAATTTTCCCAGCGCCTTCACCGTGCCGTCGTTTAACACCAGTGCCGTGCACTGCACACTGGTCGAGATCATCCCGACATTGCTGTACTTGCTCACATCGCACTGCCCGCTGCTGTTTTTGCCGCAGGCAACGGCGGTTCCATCCGCACGCAGCCCCACCACATGCTGTTCCCCGCAGGCGATGTCGGTAATCTTTGTCCATGTCGCCAGCTCATCGGCCACATCCTTCGGAAAACCGCAGGAAACGACTGTCCCGTCCTCACAAAGTCCAACCGTGCCGTATCGGCAGCAGGCGATTGCCGTTACATTGGTCCACAAGCTGATTTCTTCAAGGCGGCACATCTTTTTACCCGCACCTATAACCGTTCCGTCCGTGCGCAATCCGACAAAATGCCAGCAGCCGCAGGCAACTGCGGAAAGCCCGCTCCAATTCTGCACTTCGGGGAGCAGAGCTTTTATTTCTTTGTCCGCAAGCAGCCCCTTTTTCCATGTGCTGTCGGCAAACAGTACACTGCCGTCTCTGCCGAGAATAATTATATTCGCAGCTTCATAACAGGAAAGACCCCCGGCGCCGCTGCCGTTATATGCCTCTATGATCTCTTTGTTTTTCTTCATCTTGCTTGAGATATGAAGAACGCCGTTTCGGTCGATCCCGTAAAGCGCCTGATCGAAATAGCAAAACCGCTTCCCGAAATCGTGCATCAGCTCGACTGCTGGCGAGACTTCTTCATTCGGCGTGTTTTCGGCGGCAGCGTCGCCTTGCAGGAACGCGGCAAGACTTTCGGGGGATATGTCAAATTCCTTCTCCTCGGGTTCGGGCGAGGATTTAGCTGTGAGTGGCGCAGACAGAGGAGGCTCGGGTCTCTCTGCCGCAATATTCACGGAATTCTCGCCGTGCAGGACGGAATCGGCAACGAAGCTGCCGTTCTCCCAATGCCCGTGGGTCACCGTGCCGTCGGGAGCGGTCTCTTTGCCGTTTCCGGTTTTAGAGTTATCGGTGAAAGTGCCTTCGTAAACTCTGCCGTCGCCGTAGCGGGCAACAGCATAGCCGTTTAATTTTCCGTCTCTGAATTCCCCTTCGTAGGTCTCGTTTCTCGCGGCGTTATAATACATTCCTTTTCCGCAATACTTTCCGTCGAAATATTCACCCTCGTACCGGTTTCCGCCGGCAGAGGGCATCTTTCCGTAGCCGTGTTTTTTATCGTT
>CAKSEM010000210.1 GCA_934446485.1 uncultured Eubacteriales bacterium
ATATGTATAGAGGCTTGTAGCCGTTGCTTCTTCCATGATATTTTATACTTTCATCCCTGCATAGGTCAGCCATCCAGCTGCAGACAGGCTTTGCAGTTCTTCTGTGCTAAGGGTGAGATCTCCATTGCAGATATTCTCTTTCATGAACACAAGATCTGAATAGAGGGTTCGGTCTGTCTGAAGCATCATTCTCCGGTATCCGATTTCATCGAGATCACCATTCACCTTAGCAGCAAAAAGCTTTACAAAAATATCAATTTTTGAAAGCTCTTCACTTTTTTCCAGAATGCTAAGTGTGAAAACAGCATCCTCTTCTTGGATTGCTTTGGCCGTTTCCTCAATATACTTTTGACGCTTATCGAGAGGAATCTGAGATATACCATTAAGGTAACGATCCACCTTCTTCATAAACAGCTTGTCCGGGATGCTAATGATTTCACCAAGCTTTTTTATAGCCTTTCCTACAGCAGAAACATCGCCACCAACCTCGCTCATGACATCCAAGGTATCCTTCACCACATCAAAGTACGGACACGTTGCGATTGTATCTTTTGCGGCTCCGTATGCAGACATGAACCACTCAATAAGAGCATGAAAATTATCGTTAAAATCGTTAAATATACTCAACATCTTATTCATAGTTGTTCCTCCTAGCATGGTCGTTGTATTTTAAGCAGTTAGGCCACAGGCCCCCCTCAGAAAATCCAAGGATAATTTGAGGGAGGCCGTGGCAATGTTTAGAGCTTAGACAAGCTCTTTCTTACTTTAGGAACCTTCCTGAATCAGATTCGGGGAAGATTAGTTAGGCCTGCTTGACCCACTTAGAGCCCTCAGTAGCGAACTTATAAGTACCAGTGGAGACATTCTTATTCAGAGAAGTGGTACCATTGGTATCATAGAAGTTCTTGCCATCCTTGTCACCCAGAGTAATAGCAGTTGCCACAGTGATCTGAGTGCCATTAGCTGCGGTAACAGTAACGCCACCATTGTTGTTAGCGGTCAGAACCAGGTCGCCAGTAGCCTTCAGAGCCTTAGCATCAACCTTCTTGCCGTTGGGCAGAACCACAGCGGCCTCTTTGTCCAGAGTGACGGTAGCGCCCTTAGCAACAGTCACACCAGTCAGGTCCAGAGTGGAACCTGCGGGAACGGTCACTTTATCGGTAGCCTTCAGGTTGCCAGCGGACACCTTCTCACCGTTCAGACGATTGTTATCGGCATCGTAGATAATAGCCAGAATATCACCGTCGGTACCATTATCGTTCTTCTCGACCACGATATAGGCGTTCAGGTAATAAACACCAGATGTGGTGGTCTCCTCAGCCAGGGAAATCTGATCCAGGGAAGAACCAGCCATGCCCTCCTGCTTATCGTCGTTCACTGCGATATAGACGCAGTCTTCGTCCATCTTGTAGGAAGCCTCAGGTCTCACAACATTGGTCTCGCCAACCTTGACGCCCTGAACAGCAACCGTGCCTTCCTTCTTCTTCTCGATACCGGTGATAGCAACCTTGTAGATGTTCACATCGCTCTCGATGTTGATGAAGTCAGCTCCATCGTTGCTGTAAACCAGCACATCGCCAGCAGCCTTGGAAGTACCGTTGCTGCCGTCGTACTTCAGGGTGATGTTCTCAGAACCATTCCAAGCTTCGTACACAGTGGTCTTATCGTTGTCCTCGCCGTTGGTGCCCTCGTAGGAAGCGGAGGTCATGTAAGCATACTTATAGTCGGAGCTTGCACCGTCATACTTGCTGTCAGCAGCAACGACAGCAACACGAACGGTTTCAACACCGTTGGTCTTCTTGGTTGCATACTGAACCTCAGCATTATAGTCTTTACTCCAATCATTGACAGTCTTACCAGACAGGATCTTCACATTGTCTTTGACTTTGGCTCTGCCAGAATCATTGTACAGAACAAAGATAACTGCATCATCATTGATGGAGTAAGTACCCATCTTGTTCTTGCCAGTCACCTTGTTGGTGGTGTCGATATTCTCATAACCAGCCTTGTTGCCATCGCCCAAAGCTTTCAGCGTGTAGTTGCCGTTGCTGCGGGTAGAATAGGTGTACAGCTTGTTGACCTGCTGCTCAGCAATAACGTTAGTGGAAGCCTTGACATCGGTGGCGTCTGCACCAGCAGTCAGAGCCAGCTTTTCTACGGTAATGACCTTAGAGGTACCATCCAGGAAGTAAGCCTTGACCTTCTGAGTGGTGCTACCCTGCATACCATTCGTAGCAGTCTCATAGTCAGTTACGACCAGGATGTCGGAAGAGGAAGCCTCGGTTTCCTTAGCGTTCACAATGTAGTTACCAACAATAGCGAAGTCATAGGTGCTGCCAGAGACGATCTTGTCGGTGTCTTCATTCTTGCCGTCGGTCACGACCTTATACCAAGTATCGTTGATCTTAACTTCCTGAGGCTTAGAAGAGGTCTTAGCCTTGATGGAAGAGACCTTAGAAGAAACAACGTCAACCTTGGTCACAGCGGTGTTGGTAGAGGCGGTATAGGCATCGTCAACAACGGTAGTCCAATCGTCCTTGGCATAATCCTTGTAGATGTCCAGATCGTCGATGTCGTTAGCACCAACGCCATTGTTGATGGTCACGGACTTAGAACCAGCGTAGGTGATCTGGCCAACCTTAGCAGGGGTGTAGACAACAGTATCAACCTTGTTGTTGCCGTTGGTGTCAATCAGCTTGACAGTGCCAGCAACATAACCCAGAGTGGTTTTAGACTCCAAGTTGGCCAGCGTCTCAGTGCTGGTGCTAGTAGCAGAGGTGGAAGTAGTAGCCAACTTATACTGGTTAGGCTCAATCACAGTAATAGAAGAGTCCAGCTTGTACTCAGTGCCATTCAGCTTGGTCTTGTTAGAATCGCTGGTAACATCCTCCAGCTGACCGACGGTACCAGAAGCAATGACCTT
>CAKSEM010000211.1 GCA_934446485.1 uncultured Eubacteriales bacterium
TGGGAGCGTTTTGCAGCATAGCGCGAGCTATGGTGAAGAGCTGCTTCTGACCCGCCGATATCGATGTGCTCTCGGACAGAACAGTGTCGAAGCCGTGCGGCAGAGCATGAATAAATTTGTTAAGACCGCAGGCGTGTGTTACCTCTTCAAGGCGCTCATCGGTGATTCCTTCCAGATTGTAGACAAGATTTTCGCGCACGGTCCCTTCAAACAGCCAAGTGTCCTGAAGCACCATCCCGAACATTCGGTGGACATCCTCGCGTTTCATGTCCGAGATCGGCACACCGTCAATTCGTATCTCGCCGCAGTCAAGCTCAAAGAACCTCATGAGCAGATTTACAATCGTCGTTTTACCGGCACCCGTCGGACCGACTATTGCTACCTTTTGTCCCGGGTGAACCTCGGCAGTGAAGTCCTTTATAATTACTTTATCGGGTGCATCGGGATAACTGAAGCGCACGTGATCGAAGCTGATCGTGCCGCGAACTGCAGAGGAATGTTTCGGTTTGCCGCTTTCATCGGAGAGCTCATCGCTTCCGAGAAAGTCGAATATTCTGTGTGCCGATGCCGATGCGGTCTGCATATTTGTCATGCCCTGTGCGATCTGTGTAAGCGGTGACGTGAACAGACGCACATACAGTATGAACGATACTATGACACCGAATTCTATCGTGCCGTTTATCGCAAGCACGGATCCTACGACACAGACGGAGACGTACGAGATGTTTCCAATGATGTTCATAAGCGGCTGCATTATACCGGAGAGGAACTGCGAGCGCCAGTTGGCGTCGTATACCGCCGCGTTCAGGCGGTCGAATTCTTCACCGACGCGACGGACCGCGCGGTTTATACGTACTGCCTCATGTCCGGAGTACATCTCCTCGACGTATCCGTTCAGCTCGCCGAGGCTCCTTTGCCTTTCCGAAAAGTATCGCTGGGACTTGGACATGATGATGACTATCATAAAGAGACCGACCAGCGTGACGGCGAGGGATATAAGTGCAAGACGCCATTCTGTGACAAACATCATGATGAGGCATCCGACGAACTGTACGGAAGCGCTGATTATTGTCGGCAGACTGTTTGTGAGTCCCTGCTGCAAAGTTGAGACATCATTGGTTATACGGCTGAGGATATCTCCCTGCGAATTTTGGTTGAAATATTTTTGAGGCACGCGGTTTATCTTTTCCGAGAGTTCCCCCCTCATGCGGTATGACATCTTCAGTGTAACTACTGCCATAATATAGTGCTGAATGAAGCCGAACGCGGCACTGAGCAGGTATATGACAGCAAGCGATATGCCGACACGTGCGATCGCACCGAGGTCGATCGATCCCATAAGTCCGTCCGACATGAGTGTTGCGATGCGTCCGATCCTGTCAGGACCGATGATCGTCAATGCGGCGCTGAATGCCGCAAGCACGAGCGCTGCGATCATCACGGCAAGCTGCGATCGCATGTAGTCAATAATGCGCGGCAGAGCAGAGCCTATCGAAGCTTTCTGACCGCTACCCTTCATGTGCATCATTTTCCGTCACCTCCGTTTTTGAGTTCCGCTTCACTGAGCTGCGATGTGGCAATCTCGCGGTATACGTCGCAGCTGTTCATAAGCTCATCGTGCGTTCCGATTCCGACAGCTTCGCCGTGATCAAGTACAATAATTTTATCGGCGTGGCGTATTGTGCTGATGCGCTGCGCGACTATGATCTTCGTTGTATCGGCAAGCTCACGCTTGAGACCCTCGCGAAGGCGGGCATCGGTTCTGTAGTCGAGGGCAGAGAAGGAGTCGTCAAAAATGAGTATTTCGGGGCGTCGTGCCAGTGCACGTGCAATCGAAAGCCGCTGTTTCTGACCGCCCGATACATTGCGGCCGAGCTGAGCGATCACGTGCTCGGTTCCGTCGGGAAGCTTGTCGACAAATTCACCCGCCTGCGACAGCTCGATTGCTTGTCTCAGGTTATCGTTGTCTTCGGGAGCTGCGCTCTCTCCGAAGAATACATTATCACGAATCGTTCCCGAGAAGAGATGAGCCTTCTGTGTGACATAGCCGAGCTTGTCGTACAATGCATCAAATGCATATTCTCTTACGTTTACTCCATCGACGAGCACCTCACCGGCCGTTGCATCATAGAGGCGCGGTATCAGGCTGATGAGCGTCGTCTTACCGCTTCCGGTTGCGCCGATTATCGCAAGTGTTTCGCCGCAATTGACGCGGAAGCTTATGTTAGAAAGCTCGTCTTCGGACGCGCCCGGATATCTGAAGGTAACGTCACGAAATTCAACTGTTCCTTTCTCGTTTCCCCCATTGACCGAGCCTTCACGAACGGCAGGATTGCGCGAGAGAACTTCATTTATACGTTCAGCGGAGACCTGTGCCTGCGGCAGGAGCATATATATCATGACGAGCATCATAAATGACATTACGATATAGGTCGCGTATGTGCTGAACACGATAACTTCGCTGAACGTGGTAAGCCTTGCTGCGACATCGGTTGCGGTGATACGTTCGACCAGCGCGGCACCGAGCCAGTATATTGTGAGTGCAAGTCCGTTCATGCCGAGCGTCATTGCCGGCTGCACGAGCGCGAAGAGCTTTTGGTTTTTCATCTGAAGCTCCATCATCTCGCGGCTCGGCGAGTCAAACTTTTCACACTGGAACTTCTCGGCGTTAAACGCATGGACGACATTGATTCCGGTGAGATTTTCACGCGCGACTCTGTTGATCTTATCCGTCGCCTTTTGCACGAGGCGAAAACGCGGTATGCATGTTGCCATGATCAAAAATATCGTTGTGCACAGAACGACGACGAAGGCTGCAGTCACCGCAGAGAGCTCCCAGCTCTTGCCGAGGATCTTGATAATTGCCCAAACAGCCATGATCGG
>CAKSEM010000212.1 GCA_934446485.1 uncultured Eubacteriales bacterium
AGATATGATAAAATAACTCTATTACCGTATTTTCGCGGGGACAACAAGCGTCTCGTTCGGACTGCGTCCGATACGGACGGGGAAGGCATGGTAGTATTAAATGAACGGAAAACTGAGAGCGGCGGTGGTCGGTGCCACGGGGATGGTTGGGCAGAGATTTATAACTTTGCTCCGAAATCACCCGTACTTTGAGCTTGCGGCAGTAGCCGCATCATCTCGCTCTGCTGGTCAGAAATATAAGGATGCCGTTGCAGGACGGTGGAAGATGGCGGAGGAGATACCGCCGTCGGTCGCGGATATGACGGTGCTTGACGGATCCGATATTGAAGCCGTCGGTCGTGCCGCAGACTTCATATTCTGTGCAGTTGATATGAAGAAGGACGAGATACGCGCGCTTGAGGAGGCATACGCCAAGGCTGAGATCCCCGTGATCTCAAACAACTCGGCAAATCGTTGGACCTCGGACGTCCCGATGGTGATCCCCGAGATCAATGATGAGCACCTCGGCGTAATCGCGAGTCAGAGAGAGCGTCTCGGCACGAAGCGCGGCTTTATCGCCGTCAAACCGAACTGCTCGATACAGAGCTATGTTCCGTTGCTTACGCCGCTCCTGAAGTTCGGAATACGTGAGGTCGTTGCGACTACGTATCAGGCAATCTCGGGTGCGGGGCGCAACTTTGAATCGTGGCCCGAAATGGTCGATAACGTAATTCCTTACATCGGCGGCGAGGAAGAGAAGAGCGAGCGCGAGCCGCTGAAGATTTGGGGGGAATTGCGCGGAGGCACGATAGTACCTGCCGAGGCACCGCTTATTACGACACAGTGTATCCGAGTGCCCGTGACTGACGGACATACGGCTGCGGTGTTTGTGAACTTTGAGAATAAACCTCCAAAGGAGGCTATCATAGCGGAATGGAGAGCCTTCCGCGGTGTTCCGCAGCTGTTGAATCTGCCGTCGGCACCCGAACATTTTATCACATATTTTGATGAGGATGACAGACCGCAGATAAAGCTCGACCGCGGGATCTACGGTGGAATGGGGATTACGGCGGGACGGCTTCGCCCGGACACGATGTTTGACTACAAATTCGTCGGAATGTCGCACAATACGCTGCGCGGAGCAGCGGGCGGTGCGGTGCTGATAGCCGAGCTTCTTTTCAGACAGGGGTACCTCAGCTGAAGCTGAACTATATACCAAAAATGTCGGGACGGTACGTGCCCGGCATTTTTTGCGGCAGAAATTTTCGAAAAGTCAGATTAAAATTCGCCAACCCCTTGACACGGGAGCTGCAATATGCTATAATTCCGTGTAAAGCAAATTACTTTACAGAGGGATGTCGGCAATATGTTTTCGAAAAATATGCAGCTGCCGTGCCTTTTGGATACCTACGGCTCGCTCCTGTCCGACAGGCAGCGTGAATTGCTTGAGTATTACTATAATGACGATTACTCGCTTTCCGAGATATCCGAGCTTACCGATATATCACGCCAGGGTATACGGGATTCGATAAAGAAAAGCGAGTCTCTGCTCAATGAGCTTGAGTCAAAGCTGAGGCTGAACGAACGGCGTCTTGCAGTTCAACGCGAGACGGCATCCGCACGAGCCATCATAGACGGGCTCCTTCAACGATCGTCGGGAGCGGAGTACTCCGCTCTTGCAAAATTGCGCGAGATACTGTCGGCTATAGATGACACGGTCTCATCCGATACAGAGGACACCTAAAGGGAGAATCCAATGTTTTCAAACCTTCAGGACAAGTTAGCAGAAGCATTCAAGAAGTTCAGAAATCGCGGCAAGCTCACCGAGGCGGACGTCAAGGAGGGTATGCGCGAGGTTAAGCTCGCGTTGCTTGAAGCAGATGTCAGCTTTAAGGTGGTAAAGGAATTTATCCGCCGTACGACCGAGCGCGCAGTCGGCGCAGAAGTGCTGGAGAGCCTGCTGCCCGCGCAGCAGATCATTAAGATCGTAAACGAAGAGCTCATATCAATAATGGGCGGAGAATGCTCCAAGCTCACGATATCACCGAAGCCACCGACGATCGTTATGATGGTCGGTCTTCAGGGTTCGGGTAAGACGACGCACAGTGCAAAGCTGGCGTCGTACTACAAGGGTCAGGGCAAGCACCCGCTTCTCGTTGCGTGCGACATATACCGTCCTGCCGCGATAGATCAGCTTCGGGTCGTCGGCGCGAGGATCGATGTTCCGGTCTTTGACCGAGGAACTCAGTCTCCCGTAAAGACGGCAGAAGAGGCAGTCCGTTACGCAGAGCGAAACGGATACGACATGGTGTTTATCGACACTGCCGGACGACTTCATGTGGATGAGGTTCTGATGGATGAGCTTCTTGCCGTAAAGAAAGCGGTTTCTCCGACTGAGATTATCCTCGTGGTCGATGCGATGACAGGTCAGGATGCTGTGAACGTTGCCTCGTCGTTCAATGAACGGCTTGACATTACCGGAGTACTCCTTTCGAAGCTCGACGGCGATACACGCGGCGGTGCCGCGCTGTCAGTCCGCTACGTTACGGGGAAGCCGATTAAGTTTATAGGTACAGGCGAACGTCTCGATGCACTTGAACCGTTTTATCCCGACAGAATGGCATCTCGAATCCTCGGTATGGGTGATATGCTTTCGCTTATTGAGAAGGCTGAAGCTGAATTCGACGAGAAGAAAGCCGCTGAGCTTGAACGGAAGATTCGCGAGAACAGCTTTACGTTGACGGATTTTCTCGAACAGTTCAGACAGATCAAAAAAATGGGTTCGCTCGAGAGCATCCTCGGAATGTTGCCCGGCGTTAAGGCGGGAGCATTGAAGGATGCACAGATCGATGAGGGCGCGATGGCGCGTACGGAGGCGATCATACTGTCCATGAC
>CAKSEM010000213.1 GCA_934446485.1 uncultured Eubacteriales bacterium
CTGCCGTCGGATAAAGAAATCCTTGCGAGCGATCCGGCAGGGGTGCGAAGCCGCGTGTTCGATTTAACACGGGCGAGCTTTATACAGATTCTACCAATCTTCTCTTTATGTCAAAAAGTTTCCGTGCCGCTGTGCCATCCGTCTGCAGGACGGGCACTTCAGGGACGGAGACTTTTAAATCGGGTTACTCTGCGCAGAGAATATCAGCGATCCTGCGGCAGGCGAGACCGTCACCGTACGGGTTCGATGCGTGGCTCATTGCATTGTAAGCCTCGGGAGATTCGAGAAGCTGCTTGAAGTTCTCGTATATGACCTTTTCGTCCGTTCCGACGAGCTTCAGCGTGCCTGCCTTGATGCCCTCGGGACGTTCCGTTGTGTCACGCATTACGAGTACCGGCTTGCCGAGGGAGGGGGCTTCCTCTTGGATTCCGCCGCTGTCGGTCAGTATCATGTAGCTGCGCGCGAGGAAATTGTGGAAGTCGAGCACATCGAGCGGCTCGATTATTCGTATACGGTCACAGCCGCCGAGCTCTGCATCCGCCGCCGCACGGACTACGGGATTCATGTGTATCGGATATATCGCCTTGACGTCGGGGTGCTCGTCCACTATTCTGCGGATTGCACGGAACATATGATGCATAGGCTCGCCGAGATTCTCGCGGCGGTGTGCCGTTATCATGATCAGGCGTGAATCCGCCGCCCATTCAAGCTCCGGATGCGAGTACCCCTCGCGAACCGTCGTCTTGAGCGCGTCTATTGCGGTATTGCCCGTCACATAGATCGTGTCGGCGCACTTACCCTCGCTGAGTAAGTTCTCGCGTGCCTGTTCGGTCGGTGCGAAGTTGTACTTTGCGATGATTCCGACCGCCTGGCGGTTGAATTCCTCGGGATACGGGGAGTAGATATTGTATGTGCGGAGTCCCGCTTCAACGTGACCTACGGGAATCTGCATATAGAAACAGGCGAGTGCGGTGACAAATGTGGTGGATGTGTCTCCGTGCACGAGCACTACATCGGGAGAGACTTCCTCGAGCACTGCCTTGATGCGCTCCAGGATATTGACCGTGACGTCGAAGAGCGTCTGACCCGCCTTCATGATCGAGAGATCATAGTCGGGCACGACACCGAATGCGCCGAGCACCTGATCGAGCATCTGGCGGTGCTGTCCCGTGACGCACACGACAGTTTCAAGATCGTCCCTTGATTTCAGTTCATTGACGAGAGGGCACATCTTGATTGCCTCGGGACGGGTTCCGAAAACGAGCATAACCTTCTTCATATCTCAAATGCCTCCTATCGTTTCAGAGCGGTGCCGATATACGGCGTATCCGCGTGATAATTCTCAGAGCACCTTGCTGAGGAAGTCCTTTGCCCTCTGCGTCCGCGGGGAAGTGAAGAGCGCTTCAGGAGTGCCCTCCTCCGCGATCTGCCCCTCATCGATGAAGAGCACGCGATCCGCAACCTCACGGGCAAAGCCCATCTCGTGAGTTACTACTACCATTGTCATTCCTTCACATGCGAGCGACTTCATGACATCGAGCACCTCGCCGACCATCTCGGGGTCGAGAGCCGATGTCGGCTCGTCAAAGAGGATGACTTCGGGATCCATGCAGAGTGCGCGAACGATGGCTATGCGCTGCTTCTGTCCGCCCGAGAGTTTACTCGGATACTCATTCTTCTTATCTAGCAGACCGATGCGGGCGAGGAGCTCGTCAGCTTTTTCTTCGGCTTCGGCACGTGTCGCGAGCTTCAGCTTTACGGGAGCAAGCGTCATGTTCTGTACTACCGTCAGATTGTTGAACAGGTTGAAATGCTGGAACACCATCCCCATCCGCTGACGCGCCTTGTTGATGTTCAGGTAGTTTTCTTTGTGCACATCGGACAGGAGTTTTCGGTATTTCGAGCCTTCGTTCCGATGGAGCAGATCCTCTGCGCGGATCTTTGCCGAGGCTTCCTCCGGGGACAGACCTGACGCGGTGAGACGCGAGAACGTGTGTGATGCACGGATGACCTCGGGATGGAGGTAAGGATCGGCATCCGTTACGAGCCGCCCGTCGAGCCAGATCTCGCCGTATGTCGGAACCTCAAGGAGGTTCATGCAGCGGAGCAGGGTACTCTTTCCGCTGCCGGACGGACCGATAATGACGACACATTCGCCGCGGTCGATCTCGCATGAGAGCGCGCGCAGTACGTGATTGTGTCCGAAGTCCTTATAGATGTTTCTAACGCTTATCACTTGCACGCAACCTCTTTTCTATCATTTTTATGCAGAATGTGAGAATATACACGATAGCAAGGTAGAAGAGTGCGGCGACCGACATAGGAACGACGTAGCTTGCCATTTGATTGCCGCCGCCTATGATCTTTGCGGCGTTGGTAAGGTCATACATACCTATCATGCTGACGATCGATGTCTCTTTGATGAGCGCGATGAGCTCGTTGCCGATTGCGGGGATCACATTCTTTATTGCCTGCGGAAAGACAATATGTATCATAGTGACGGCACTCGACAGTCCGAGTGCGCGTCCTGCCTCCGTCTGACCTGCGTCGACTGACAGTATACCGGCGCGGATATTCTCCGCAACGTATGCGCCGGAGTTTATGCCGAATGCTATAATGGCAGTCAGGATCTGCGGGAAGTCGCGGATGGCGAGCACAACATAAGCCATTATGAAGAGCTGCAGCGCCATAGGCGTGCCGCGGATCACCGTGATGTACACCTTGCATATTGCCTTCGGAAGTATCATCACCTTTGACGGACGGGAGATGGTGACCATTGCCACGATTCCGCCGAGCAGCAGTCCGAGCAGCATGGCACCGATGGATATGATTACCGTCATCTTTAACCCGCCCAGTATAC
>CAKSEM010000214.1 GCA_934446485.1 uncultured Eubacteriales bacterium
ACTATGTTATGTTCGGGTTGCCCGAGCGTAATGCGTCCGTCTTTAGCTCAGCTGGATAGAGTACCGGATTCCGATTCCGATGGTCGCGGGTTCGAATCCCGCAGGACGGGCTCTTGAAAAACCGCCTTAAGGCGGTTTTTCATTTTGTTGTACAAAGACATTTATAGATATAACATATCTTGGCTGAATGCGGCTGGTCAGAGGCTGATCTGACCCATGAGTCCCTTTGAAATACGTTAAAACAGCTCGGCTTTCATTGCGGACTGAAGGCGGATATCGGAAATCTATATATTCCGCGCAGCGGGATGATCGCGCAAATGCGGTTTGCGGATTTTGGTCTTCAAGGGCTCATTCTGTCCGTGCGCGGATGTGCGGCTACCTGTGCGGACGGCAAGCAGAACACCTGCGATAAGGACGAACGGCAGCAGGGATGCGCTTTCGACGGTAATAGGCGCTAAGCCGAGCAGCGGGGAGAGAAGTGTTGCGGAACATGCGAATCCGATGGCTGATACGGCGATGGTCAGCGCCCGGCGTATGTTCCATATTCGCTCTGACTACACCTGCGATGCTGATGATTCCGACGGTCAGATACTGAAGCAGCTGCTCCTGCGTTTTGTCTATGCCGAGATGTAGGGCTGCAAGCGTGATAGCTGCACAGAACATGAGGATCACGAGACTGTTTGGCAGTGCGGCGCGAAGTGCATATCGGATCGGGTCGGCTTCCGGCTTGTAAATGCTAAACTCAAAAGACATTGCAAGAGCGGGAAGGGCTTCTATCATGGCATCGATGAGTGTGATCTGAATGGGCGTGAACGGGAATTCGAAGTTCATGATCAAGCACATGATGCAAATTAAAACCGAGTATATTGTTTTTATAAAGAAGATTCCGGCACACCTTGTAAGGTTGCAGACCGTGCGGCGTCCTTCGGAAATCACGTCGCACAGCGCCGAAAAATCAGAGTCAGGCAGTACAAGTTCTGCGGTGGTTCTTGCAGCATCGCTGCTGCTGAGAACGGCAGCGGAGCAGTCAGCCCTGCGCATTGCGAGAAGATCATTTACGCCATCCCATATCATTGTGACCTTGTGCCCGCACGCCTGCAGCGCAGCTACAATATCACGCTTGGTCTCAGGCGTAGCTCTGCCGAATATCGAACAGGTGTGGGCGGTATCCTTTAGCTGTGATGCCGACAGAGTGCTGACATCAGTGAACCGTTCAGCACCTCTGACGCCGCACTGCTTTGCCGCTGCGGCTGCCGCCACAGGGCTGTCACCGGAGATGATCTTTACGTCAATTCCCATTCTGTAAAAATATGAAACGGTTTCGACGGCACTGTTTCTCAGGCGATCTGTCATGACGATCATGCCGACCGGATCGATGCTGTCGTCTGTGCTCCGGCTGAGTCCGGCAAAGAGAACTCTTCGCCCTTCGGACATAAGCTCAGAGACCTCAGCGGGTATTTTACGCAGGATCTTCTCAGGTGCACCGAGGGTGAATATGCGTCCGTCGGCAAGCGTGACCGAGGTGAGTTTTCTCGATGAGGAGAACGGAATTGACGATACGGCTTCATAGGCGTCCGCCGCACTGCCGAAATGCTCACGTATTGCGCGCCATGTTGAGTTGTTGTCATCGGTATATTTAAGATATGTTGCCATGAGCTTCTCGAACTCCGAAGTGTCAATGTCCGGAAATACGCTCTCAACGGCAAGCTCCCCTTCGGTAAGTGTTCCGGTTTTGTCGAGACATATAACATCACATTCAGCAAGGCTTTCGGTGGAGCTGAGCTCCCTTACGAGAACATTTCTCTTCGAAAGTCTGACGACAGAGGCTGCAAGCTCGATGCTCACAATGAGAACGAACCCCTTCGGGAGCATTCCGAGCAGCCCGGCTGAAGTTGAGATCACTGCGGAAGCCATCGGTGCACCACGCAGATACAACACCTGAAGAAACATGAGCGTTCCCAACGGGACGATAAAGAAGCCGCAGATCCGGGTTACCTTTTTCATGGATTCTATGAGCATAGAACGGCGGATCGGCGCACTCTTTACTTCGCGTACCATGCCGGATGCGTATGATTCCTCTGCGGGACACAGTGCCGTAACGAGACACCGACCGGAGATTATACTGCTGCCGGACAGAATCCGATCTTCGACAGTTTTGATCACGGATTCGGATTCGCCGGTCAGGACCGATTCGTCCGCTTCTACGCTGCCGTCGCAAACTGTGCAGTCTGTGCAGACGGCACAGCCGCCGGAGAGGACTATTGTGTCCCCCGTGCGTATTTCCTGAGGGCATACGGCGGATTCAATACCGTCTCTCAGAACGGTGACAGCAGGCTGAGTCAAAAGGCTCAGGCGCTCGGTGCGCCGTTTGGCACGTATCTCCTGAACAGTACCGATCGCCGTGTTCAGAAGCACTATGAATATGAACAGGATGTTCCGCCACGCTCCGACAGCTGCCAATGCAGCGGCTATCATAAGATTCAAAAGGTTAAATACCGTGCAGATATTACTCCGCAGGATATGTAGAGTGGACTTCATTGTGATGCCTCCCGCCGTCAAATCTTTCATATGGTTATACGCAGCGGGCACGTGAAAGTTGGCGAAAAAAACGGTTCCGTCGAAACGGAACCGTTTTTTATTTACCGACAGTCTCGACGCTGTCGGTTATGCAAAGCGTACAGCTATGGGCAGAGCAGCTATTTCAGTTTACATCCGCAGCTGTGGCAGTAGACATCAGCCGGATCAATTTTACATCCGCAGTTTTCACACCGTGCCCCGAGCTGCGCGCCGCACCTCGAACAGTGCCAATGATCTGCGCTATGAGCAGCTCCGCAGACACCGCAAG
>CAKSEM010000215.1 GCA_934446485.1 uncultured Eubacteriales bacterium
ACTGGCTGATCGGCGAGATCTCCCAGACCACTCTGAGCGGCGGCAGCTACGGCAAGATCGTCTGGATGAATCATGAATATTCCGAACAGCCTGCCTTCCCCACCAGCGCGATGCTCGCATCGGGCTATGCGTTCAAGAACAGCGACGGCTCGTATGTGCTGTACACAAAGACGCTGGAACGGAACGAGGCGTTCACCAACGTCAGCGTTATCAACTGCCCGCACGGCGCGCTCACCACGGACGCGAGCGGCGCGCTCCACTGCGGCTACTGCAACGCCGATATGTCCGGCTTTGCAGCGGAGATCACTTGCAAAGACGGCAGCACCGGCTACTCGTCTGACCCGCACGCTGACGGCTTTTATATATTGATCATCGGGTTCTCACTTCAGTATTGCGCGGTGATACACCTTTTTGCCGCGGCGGATCTTCAGCCCTTCACGCAAAGATGATGCATCAAAGCGCGCATCGGGCGCACTCACGCGCTCACCGTTCACTGTCACGCCGCCTTGCTGGATCAGGCGGCGTGCGTCTCCGCGGCTGCCGGCAAGAGCACACTTCATCATGATATCGACGATAGTCGCACCGCCGTCGGTCAGGTCCGATTCCGAAAGCTCGGTCGTCGGCATATTTGAGTCGTCTCCGCCGCCCGCAAAGAGCGAGCGTGATGTCTCACGTGCGCGCGCTGCCTCCTCCTCACCGTGGACGAGCGAGGTCAGCTCATATGCCAGAATATCTTTCTTTTCGTTGATTCTCGAGTCGTCCCATGAGTCCATCGCGTCGATCTCGTCGATCGGGAGGAACGTGAGCATCCGCAGGCATTTCATAACGTCGGCATCGTCAACGTTGCGCCAGTACTGATAAAACTCGAACGGTGAGGTCTTATTAGGATCGAGCCACACTGCGTTCCCCGCAGTCTTCCCCATCTTCTTGCCCTGTGAATCCGTCAGAAGCGTGATCGTCATCGCACCTGCGTCTCCGCCTGTCTTGCGGCGTATCAGCTCGGTGCCGCCGAGCATATTCGACCACTGATCGTCCCCTCCGAACTGCAGATTGCAGTTATAGTTCCTGTAGAGATAGTAGAAGTCATACGACTGCATTATCATATAGTTGAATTCGAGGAAAGAGAGTCCCTTCTCCATCCTCTGCCGGTAACATTCCGCACGGAGCATGTTGTTGACCGAGAAGCACGCTCCGACCTCACGGAGAAGCTCCACGTAGTTTAGCCCGAGAAGCCAGTCGGCATTGTTAAGCATCATGGCGCCTCCGTCGCCGAAGGTTATGAAACGCTCCATCTGCCGACGGAAGCATTCCGCGTTGTGGTCTATGTCTTCCTTCGTCAGCATCCGGCGCATATCCGTCCTGCCCGACGGATCACCGATCATCGTCGTGCCGCCGCCGATCAGCGCGATCGGGCGATTGCCTGCCTCCTGAAGCCGCTTCATGAGCGTCAGCGCCATAAAGTGACCGGCAGTCAGACTGTCTGCAGTGCAGTCAAATCCGATGTAAAACGTCGCCTCTCCGCGATTAACGAGATCGCGTATACTCTCCTCGTCCGTGACTTGGGCTATGAGCCCACGCCTTTTAAGTTCTTCATAGATCTGCATATGATCCACCTCACATGATTTTTTGAATATAAAAATAAGCCCCCGTTCCGACCGAATGACGGAACAGAGGGCGCTGCGGCGCGGTACCACCTCTGATTATGCGCTTTGGCGCACATCTCACGTGCCGTTCGGCACAGCGCTTTAACGGGCGCACCCGGACACACCCTACTTGGCCGATGCCGTTCGGGAGGCGGCTCGGGAGCGTATTCACTCACGGTGCAAGACGTCCTTTCACCTGCCGGACGCTCTCTGAACGTGCACTCGCCGCTACTCTTCTCCGTCTGAGCCTTGTTATGTATGGAATATAGCCGACAATATTGTAGCACTGATCCGACAAATTGTCAAGAGGAGTAAGTTTTCGCCCAAACCAAACATTTGTTCTTGACAAATGTTTGGTTTGGGTGTATAATATACGCGACCGATATGGACACGGGCACAGCGCATTCTCTCCTGTGCGTCGCATAAGAACATTTGTTCATTGCGCTCTCCTATGTGCCCGTAAAAAACATGAGAAAGGAAGTTTTTTTATGCAGGAATTCACTTCATGCGCCCACACTTCTCTCCCCGACATAAGCTTCGTCGGCGGTCTGAGCGGCGATCTGGCCTTCAATCTGAAGAACCCGGACGGAACGCCGTTCGACGGCAGTCCGTACAGTGCTGTATTCAGGATACGTCCGCGGCGCGGCGCAATGCTCGATTTCGGCGCGATCGCGGTACTGTGTGAGGATGCAGACGGCACCGTCTCGCGTCTCAGAGTACGCTTTCCCCCGTCTGAAACTAAGGATCTCGACGGCGAGTTCATCTATCAGCTCACGCTATCCTCAAAAACGACCGGCGAGGTATGTGAACCGATGCAGGGTCGGATGTTCATTGCGCCGAATGTGGAATCGACAACGATCGGAGGACGGCGCTGTGGATAAAACGGAATATACCGTCACCGTATCATGCGGTGCGGCAGCTGCACACAGCCTTGCCGATCATGACGAAACGGTTCTCTCGGCACTTGACGGTCGTCGTCTGTTTGAGCTTGACGCCGAGGATAGCAACGCCGGGTTCACCGTTACACTCGGAAATCGAAACTGATATTTACGGGAGAGTACGAAAGGAGAGAATATGTCAGAAGCAATTACATCGCATACACAGAATTACAACCTTGCCGTATTGGACGACGGTCAGGACTCG
>CAKSEM010000216.1 GCA_934446485.1 uncultured Eubacteriales bacterium
ACTTAACCGGAGCGAATATCGCAGACCTCGTACCGATCACGACGTCCGCCTCCCCGGAGCGGATCCTGCGCCATGCGTCGAATCTCTCTCCCGCCGACAGAGAGGAGTGTATCACGGCGATGCGGTCACCGAATCGGGAGATGAACCTTCCTACGGTCTGCGGCGTGAGTGCGATCTCCGGCACGAGCATAATGACGCCTCGGCCGTCCGCGAGCACTCGATCTATAAGCTTCAGTATGACGTTCGTCTTCCCTGAGCCGGTGACACCGTGAAGAAGTGCAGCGCGCGGTTGCTCGCTTTCGTAAAGCGCGGTCAGCGCAAAAAGCGCATCGCTCTGTTCTGAAGAAAGCTCAAAATCTCCGCCGTATTCGGGCATCGCACTGCGTTCCTGCATAAATGAGTTCCGATATACATCCTCACGCGCGATACTGACGAGCCCCTTGTGTTCAAGCGCCGACAGCGCAGCGCGGACGATTTGCGTATCGAGTCCGGTCGTCTCGGAAATCTCTCCCTGCGATGTCCCGGGACGTTCAGTCACCGCAGCGAGTACCAGCTTCTGCCGCTCACTGCGCAGCACTGCACTCTCGGCACTATCGGTCGGGCGCGCAGTGATAATTTGCCTTATATTGCGTCCCCCGCCCTTTACTTCATTCTGTTTCTCGATGAGTCCTGCCGACATCAGTCTGACGAGCACCTGAGAGACATCCTCGCCGAACTTTGAGCGCAGCGCCTCCTTGGACATCCGCTTGACTGAGCATATCGCCGAATAAACGAATGCCGCCTTTTCGTTCATTGAGGAGAGAATATCCCCCTCACCGTCTGCACGCGGGACGGCTCTGTAGTATTCAGCCATTTTTGATACGGCGGCGGACGGCAGGACGGCACGCACCGCTTCGCCGAAGGTGCAGAGCGTATGCTCCTTCAGGAAGCCGCACAGGCGCAGCATATCCTCCGTAAGGTACGGCGGATATGTGCCGACAGCCGACAATATGGGCTTTAGCTCCTCATCGTCGGCTGTCTCGGTGATATTCGTTACGACTCCCGTCATCCTTCTGTTGCCGTTGCCGAACGGAACCTCAACTATCGATCCCGGAACGACGCAGTCTGCCGTCTCATGCGGGACATAGTATCGGTACGGTCGGTCGATATGGTACGGAGCTTCAAGGATATAAGTTTCAGCAGCTTTCATGATGAATTTTCAAAACCTCCTCTGCTCCTCCTCACGGCGGGAATACGAGGGTCGCAGTGTGCCCCTCGGTCAACTGTAAGATACTTCGCGGAAAATATTCGTAGGTACTGCCCGGCACCATACCGTAAGGCAGCGCCGACCCACGGAATCAGGCGTCGGCATCCTCGCTGTCAGCGGCTGTCTCGCCGTCTTCCGATGCATCTGCGGTATCGGAAGCTTCGTCGCTCGCCTGCTCGGACTCCGATGTTTCGTCGGCGACCTCACTCTCTCCGTCAGACTCATTCTCATCGACCGTGCCGCGCAGCTCCTCCGGAAGCGTCGAGCGGACGATGGAATACTCGTCGTCATACAACTCATCGATCGCGTTCTGTACGGCGCGCTCGTCGCGATACTTGGGGTTGACAATAGATGCGCCGCGATCCGTATCCTTTATGCCGCACTTCTCGGCATACTCGCGCTCACGGATGTATTCATCCGTAATATCCCGCGCGCACTTTGCGGTTGCGACTACGAGCGCATAGCGATTTACTCCCTCTTTTTCAAGAAGCTGTGACAGTGATGGCTTTACCATAATATTTATACCGTTCCTTTCGATTTATCTTGAATAATATGTTACCTCTGCATTCGCCTCAGGCACGGGATGCCGCCGCGTACCGATCTATGATCGGACGCATACGCGATATGCGCCTGTGCTCTGC
Organism: uncultured Eubacteriales bacterium; assembly: GCA_934446485.1. Taxonomy (GTDB): domain Bacteria; phylum Bacillota; class Clostridia; order Oscillospirales; family CAG-272; genus RUG11130. The sequence goes on from CAKSEM010000216.1 coordinate 1,888, forward strand.
CCTGATTATAGACATTATCTCGCCCGCAGCCAAATCGATATTTCCCGTCTCGTTTATAACGGCGTAATCATACTGCTCGGCCCTGGCTATCTCCTCGGTAGCACGGCGAAGCCTGCGAATTATTACCTCGTCCGTCTCGGTGCCGCGGTCGCGCAGACGCCGCTCGAGCTCGGACGGATCTGGTGCCATCAGCATGATCGCCACGGAATCGTGCGGCATCAGGGATTTGATGTTCAGAGCGCCCTCAACCTCGATCTCTAGGATCATATCGCACCCCGAATCGAGAATCCGTTCAGCCTCGCATCTCAGCGTACCGTAAAGATTACCGCAATACTCCGTGTACTCAAGCACACCGCCGTCGCGGATAAGCTCCTCAAAGCGCTCGCGCGATATAAAGTGATAGTTTTGGCCGTCAACCTCGCCGGGACGCGGCGCTCGTGTCGTCGCGGAGACCGACACGCCGAGCGACGGCATCAGCTCCCGCAGACGGCTCACCACGGTTCCTTTTCCCGTGCCGGCAGGACCTGATATAATAAATGCAAGCCCTCTCTCCATACGCTCCTCATTACTTCTTTCCATACTCACTCCTCGCGCGGCAGCTCGTCGTCGGAAATGCCGTTGAGACGCCCCGCTACTGTCTCGGCCTGCAGAGCAGAGAGCACGATGTGGTCGCTGTCAGTGATTATGACGCAGCGCGTTTTTCTGCCGCAGGTACAGTCGATAGCACGTCCGGCATCGCGCGCGTCCTGTATGAGCCGCTTCGACGGAGCCGAATCGGACGATACGAGCGCTACAACGCGTCCGGAATTGAGCATATTGTTGAATCCGACGTTTATAAATTTCATGTTATCTCCCGATCTATTCGATGTTCTGAACCTGCTCGCGTAT
>CAKSEM010000217.1 GCA_934446485.1 uncultured Eubacteriales bacterium
AATGGATATTCTGCACAAAAAAATATTTATTTGTTGTGAAAATCGCCAAAAACGCTTTTCGGAGGCAAAAATGCACCGAAAATCCGCGGAGACGCGCTGATGCGGCGGCTCAGTTTACCGTTTTTGAGTACCCGGACAGCTTCTTTTCGCACTCCGCGCGCAGCAATGCGTGCTCCGGTGCAGAGAGAGACGGATCCGCTCCGACAAGCGCGGCGGCGCTCTGCGTGTGGCACGCGCGATAAGCTCCGGATCGGTGCATCCGTCCGCAAGTCCGATGAGGAGCGCGACGCATGGCGCGAGCGTGCCGAAGCGGCTGAGAAAACGCAAACAAAAAACTGCCGTGTCACGGCGGTTTTCAAACTGGAGACAGTGGGGCTCGAACCTACGACCTCACGGATGTGAACCGTGCGCTCTGACCAACTGAGCTATGCCTCCGCATTCGGCGGCGCATCGCGCACCGCCGATATATATTATACTCCCGACTGTCATCTTTGTCAAGCGAAAATCTTACTTTCGGCAAGAAAACTCAAAGCTGATCGGCAAGCGAATAAATGAGCTCGCGAGTCTTCTCCCAGCCGAGGCACGGATCCGTGATCGACTTTCCGTAAACTCCCTCCCCGATCTTCTGAGAGCCGTCCTCGATATAGCTCTCGATCATGAGACCCTTTACAAGTCTGCGTATATCGTTATTATGGCGGCAGCTGTGAAGTATCTCGTTGGCGATTCTCACTTGCTCGAGGTACTGCTTCCCCGAATTTGCATGATTGGTATCAACGATAACCGCCGGGTTTTTCAAGCTATGCTCGGCGTACACCTCCGACAGACGTGCGAGATCCTCATAGTGATAGTTCGGATACGAATGTCCGCGCTCATCCACGTACCCGCGCAATATCGCGTGTGCGTACGGGTTACCCTGACTTCTGACCTCCCACCCGCGATATATAAATGCGTGCGAATGCTGAGCTGCCGTAATGGAATTCATCATAACCGATATGTCGCCGCTCGTCGGGTTCTTCATTCCGACGGGGATATCGAGACCGCTCGACGTCAGCCTGTGATGCTGATCCTCGACCGACCTTGCTCCTACAGCCACATATGAGAGCACGTCATCAAGATAGCGATGGTTTTCGGGGTACAGCATCTCATCTGCACAGCTGAATCCGGTTTCCCTGAGAGCGCGCATGTGGAGATCGCGTATTGCAAGTATGCCGCGCAGAAGATCGGGCTTCTCCGTCGGATCGGGCTGATGGAGCATTCCCTTGTAGCCGTCTCCCGTAGTCCGCGGCTTTCCCGTGTATATACGCGGGACAATGAATATCTTGTCAGACACCTCATCCTGTACAAGGCGCAGCCTCGAAATATAGTCAAGTACACTATCCTCAGAATCCGCCGAGCAGGGGCCTATTATCAGCACGAATTTGTCGGATTCGCCGCTGAATATGCTCCGCAGCTCCGCATCGCGGCGTGCCTTTATTTCAGCCAGCTCAGGCGTCACGGGGTACTGTGCCTTGATATCCTTAGGGATAGGCAGCTTCTGAAAAAATACCATGTTCATTTTTAGGACCATCCTTAGTTTGATTTATATATTCCGGGGTTGTCCCCGTATTTTGCTTACCTGTCCGACAGCGAATGTAATGCGGCTATAACCGCATTCGCTGCCGCATCCGGCGATGTAACGTTGTCTATCACGGCATCGCACGTTGACCTATATATCCCATTCCGTTCGCGATACCGCTGTTCGATGGCTTCACGGTTGCCGGCGAGCGGACGGTTTGCGGTCGGTATCAGCATTGACAACGGGCGGTCGAGATAAAATACTCTTCCCGATCTCCGCAATGCGCGCACATTATCCTCTCGCAGCACCGCACCTCCGCCGGTTGAAATAACCGCGCCGATGTTCGCCGATGCCGCCTCTGACACCGCTTTTGATTCTATATTTCGGAATTCCGACTCGCCGTCCGATGCAAATATTTCGGGGATGCTTCGCCCGCTCTCGCGCTCGATCAGCTCATCGGTATCGATAAGTCTGCGTCCGAGTCTTTGCGACAGTATCCGTCCGACGGTGCTCTTCCCCGCGCCCGGCATACCGGTCAGAATGATGTTCTCCTTCTCACACAGGACCTCCCGGAATACCCGATCGATTTCGGAGGTGTCATAAGCGGTCCCTGTAAACAGCTCAGATGCCGCAACTGCCTGTGCAACGAGCATATACAGTCCTCCCTCCGCCGTGATGCCGAGAGACAGGGCATCAAGCACAAGGTTGGTACGGAGCGGGTTATACACCGCATCCGCGACCCCTTTCAGCTTTCCGAAGCGACGGATATCGATCGGTGTTCCGCAGACGTTCGGATACATCCCGCACGGCGTCGTATTGATTATAACATCGGCGTCATGAAAACATCTGTATGCGTCGTCATATGTTATCGCTCCGTCACGTGCGGTTCTGCTGACGCGAACCGTCTCCAGTGCACCGCTCCTGTCGGCAAGCGCCGATGCAGTCTTAGAGGTGCCGCCGGTTCCGAGTATCAGAACACGTTTCCCATTCAAATCGATACCGAGCCGACGCATCAATGCCGCCATACCCGATATGTCGGTATTATATCCCGTAAGGTATCCGCCGCGGTTTACCACGGTATTCACCGCACCGCAGAGGAGGGCGGAAGCATCGAGCTCATCAAGATACGGGATAACCGCCTCTTTATACGGGATCGTAACATTGATCGCCTTGAAAGCGTGCCGCCTCATATAAGCGTCAAGCTCTCCCCTCGGAAC
>CAKSEM010000218.1 GCA_934446485.1 uncultured Eubacteriales bacterium
AGGTGATACAGGTGTCCGAACAGCGAGACCGACGGAACGAGGTCGATAAAATTATCCGTACAGTATTCGCTGAGCTCCCTGATCTCTTCCGCCGTAAGGCATCCGAGATCATCACGGCAAAACTCGTATTCGCGGAATTCAAATGTGTGTTCAATATATAGCTGCAAAGAATTCAGCTTCAGTTCCGCCATGCGATCCACGAGAGCCTTGAGTGTATCCATATTCGGTATCTTTCCTCGCGACACATCGTGATAGAAGCCGCGGTATTCCATAGACGGCTCATCGGTTATAGAGCAGCATCTGATGCGTCTGCTGTCACGGAGAAGCTGACGGAGCGTCATTATCGCATAGAATGCACCCGCCGGACCGCCGGAGCGTATATATACTCCGTCGTTCGTTATGTCCAAGGTGTACCCCTCCGACATGCCGGAACCGGAATCTATGCGTACCCTTACGCCGCCTGATGTGCTCGGAAAGAACCGTTTGGCAGCCGCGATAACACGACCGTCAAGTCCGTCGCAGAAGCTCCAGTTCAAATATGTGAGATCCGCAATTCCAGTGCTTTCTTCATACTTCTTCACCTGGGGTATTATTCTCATTATTCTTCCTCCGATCCGCCGCCGGCGGACTTCTCTCTGTATATTATATCATCTCAGTATCCGTACTTTTTTCTCTTCGCAACGATGAACAGCCCACTGATCAGAACTGCCATCGCCTCAGCCGCCACTATCGACAGCCAGATGCCGTCAAGTCCAAAGATGAGCGGCATAACCAGAATCGCCGCAACCTGAAACACAAGCGTTCTGAGAAACGATATGAGTGCCGATGTCAAGCCGTCATTCAGCGCTGTAAAGAACCCCGACGAAAATATTGCGAATCCGGCGAGCAGGAACGCAAAAGAGAATATCATGAACCCGTGGTGCGTCATCTCATGCAGATCCGGATCGTATCCGACAAATATACCCGACATCGTGCCCGACAGCAGCTCGGCGGACACAAACATACATATCGAAAACAAGCCGATTATAACAAGGCTCCGTTTCAGGATCCCGTGCAGCTCTTCGTGACGCGCTGCACCGTAATTGTAGCTGATGATCGGTGCCGCACCGACTATGTATCCGATAAAGGCGGAGACGAATATCATATTGACGTACATCATGACCCCGTATGCCGCAATTCCGTCCTCGCCCGCCCATTTGAGAAGCTGCACGTTATAGAGCATCCCGACGAGCGACATGGATATGTTACTCATAAATTCCGATGAGCCGTTGGCGCACACTCGCATGAGCACCCGCACCTCCGGCATCGCGGGGCACAGTCTCAGAAGGCTGCCGTTTCGTCCGAGAAAATATATAACGGGGATGGTCCCTCCGACGATCTGAGATATTGCAGTAGCATATGCCGCTCCCGACAAGCCGAAGTCGAATACCGCGACAAAGAGTGCATCGAGCACCATATTGGTAACGCCGGACGCAACAGTTACGGCAAGCCCGAGGTGGGGCTTTTCCGCCGCAGGGAAGAAGCTCTGAAACTCCATCTGGAGCATGTACGCCGGCGTTGCCGCAAGGATTATCCGCCCGTAGATTATACAGTTTTCGAGCAATTCTCCCTCGGCACCGAGCAATATTGCAACGGGACGCAGAAATATGATCCCGAGCACGGCAAGGATCGCGCCGACAGCTGCCGACGTGTATACTATCATAGAAAAATAGCACTCAGCCCGAGCCTTGTCTCCTTCACCGACGGTTTTTGAGACGAGAGCCGCACCTCCCGTACCGAGCATAAAGCCCGTCCCTCCGATTATCATGAGGAACGGCATTATCAGATTCACCGCTGCAAACGGAGTCTTGCCGACGTAGTTGGAAACGAAAAAGCCGTCCACAACACCGTATATAGAAGTAAAGATCATCATAACGATAGACGGCAGAGTAAATCTAATGAGCCTGCCGTACGTCATGTGATCCGACAGTTTTATCTTCATTCCGATACCTTTCATTTTTAACAAAGCAGTCACAGAGCCGGCGGGATCTGCCGACTCTGCAGGTCTCGCCGGCTCTGTTTCGATGCAATGCAGATCTCACCGGTACGGCGCAGAAAATTTGTATACTTTAATTATAATGCAAATTCATCAATAAGTCAACTATCGCACCGTGAGCTGCATTCCGGTCAATCGGATGTGCGCTCACGCCTGTATATTTCGTCCTCCGCAAGCCGATCCCAATCGGCTGCCATAACCTTTATCACACGGCGTCGATTCATGCGGCGCGGCTTCTGATAAAGATATCCCGCATTAAGCATATGCTCAAGCGCTCCGTGTATGCGGTCTCGGTCAGCATCGTTCTGCTCAACCACCGCGTCGAGTGTGCCGTTGAATGTCGGAATTATATCGGCTCTCCCCTCGATACTGTCCATATTCTCTGCGATCTGGCGATACGCCTTGAGGTTCAACTCCTCGTCGGTCGGAATGTACCTGACCTCGCTTGCAACCGTCTGAAGCTGGCGGCTTACAGTACCATCTATGCCGTATACTATGACCCGCTTGTGCTTGCGCTGTGACAGGTGTCTGGCAACCGACTGAAAATGCCCGTCGCCCGAAAAAATAATATAGGTTCCTATCCTTTTGTTGTCGTCAATACAACGGTATATATAGTCGAGCATGACAAAATCGGTCATATCCTTGCGGCGGCGCTGAAC
>CAKSEM010000219.1 GCA_934446485.1 uncultured Eubacteriales bacterium
TCCGAAGCGGATGTTGCGGCAACCGCATCCGGAGCCAGCGCCGACATAAAGTATTCGATGACTGCACTGCCGGTTATCATCAGAAGAGTCGCACAAACGGTAATGAGTATGCACGAGAGCGGCGGCACGCGAAGACGCAGCCTGCGGCGGTATTCGCTGCCTCTCAGCGTGCAGAAGAAGAGCGCAGGAAGCGCAAAAATCACAAGCTGAATTATGACAGTTGCAAGGTACGGATTGTCATTGAATCCGAGAACACCGTCCGGGATTGCTCCCGCCGCAACGATCAGCGCGAACACGACGATGAGCAGCACGGGCGCCGCTACAGTTGGTCTGACTTTCAAATTTCAACACCGTCTTTCATGCCGATCTCAACGTCACGATGGACGGCGAACGGTCTTAACACCGCTCTCGGTCAGCAAAATATCAAGAGCCACATCGTATCTTCCGCGCGGTACGGTCGGAAGAATGTAATCGCTGTATACCACACCGATCTTACATCCCGAGAACGATGAGAGGTATCGGTCGTAAAAACCTTTTCCGTAGCCGAGGCGAAAGCCGTTCCTATCGTAGAGCAGTCCCGGAACGAAACAGACCGCACTGCCGGATTCCGCTTCCGGGTCGTAGATCGGCGAATCGGGAGAGGGCTCACGTATCCCGTATGAATCGGGGGAGAGCTCATCCTCAGAGGTCACGATATGGTATTTCATCGTGTGCGTCGCCTTATCGCATCTCGGGTACGCCACACTCTTTCCGGCACGCCATGCCGCCTCGGCGATTCCGGATATGTTGATCTCATCATCCGTTGCCGCATACAGGAGCACATACTGTGCATATCGGAAACTGACGAGTCCCACGGCGGCACGGCATATTGCCGCATCGCGTTCGAGCTTCAGTGTCGGATCCATCGCCCGTCGCTCCGCGATATAGCGTTCCCGCAGTTCGTCCTTCTCTTTTTTGATTATATTCATATTAAACTGAGATCCTTTCCAAAATCGGGCTGTGCCCAAGTGATGTCACACATCACTCCGTCGGATCGGGCGATGCGTCTGCCGCAATTGCAGCACCCACCTCAATCGAACGTTCGCGTCCGAAGAGGCATGCGACAAGCTCAAGTGCAAACGGCAGAGCAGTGCCCATACTGCGTGAGGTCACGATCTGCCCGTCGCGAACGACATCGCCGCGAACGATCTTGGCCCCATCGAGGTATTTTTCGAAGCCGGGGAAGCACATAGCACGACGTCCGCGCAGGTATCCGCGCCGTCCGAGCACCATAGGCGCCGCGCATATGGCGCCGACATATCCTCCGCCCACAAGTGTTGCCTCCGTCAGATCTCCGATAGCGGGACAGGCGTCAAGATTCGTGACACCCGGCATACCACCTGGCAGAACAAGCATATCGGGCACGTTATCCGCAACTTCGTCAAGCACGGTATCGCAAACGACCGTGATCCCGTGCGCACCGCGCACATCCGCATCGGACAGTCCGACCGTCGCGACCTCTGCTCCCGCACGCCGCAGCACATCGACGGCGCAAAGCGCCTCTATCTCTTCAAAGCCCGTTGCCAATATTACATATACCATATGCCGCTCACCTCTGTTTTATGACAATATAAACTATAACACATAGTATATCATTATTGTCCATCAAAGCGGTTAACAATTCATAAACATTGATGTAGTTTTCATCTTCATCTGTTCACACGGGTCGCAACACGGAGATATAATGAATGATTCCTAACCATGCACGGCTTTTTAAAATTCGCAAATGCCGATATTTCATCACGGCCCGAAAGGTCGAGCGACGCGTACACACCAACCGCTCCGCGGAAGCAAGGCTTTTTCGAAACGGAGTGCAGGACGCAATCACTCTGTCTGAGTCGAGCCTGAGTCGTCGGACCGTGCGATCATCTCCATATATTGCTCCTTGGATATGAGCACCTCGCGCGGCTTCTGCCCTTCGGGCGCACTCACATATCCGAGCTGCTCCATCTTGTCGATTATTTTCGCTGCTCGCCCGTACCCGAGTGACAGCCTGCGCTGTATGAGAGACGTAGATATCTTTCCGCTGTTCACGGCAAGCTCCAGTGCGGGACGGAGCATCGGATCTTCGTCCCCGCTGTCCCCGAGCGATGCCGCACCCTTCTTTCCGGTGCCGCACTTTGCCGCCGCACGTTCGATCTCAGCCATAACGTCATCCGAATAGCTGACCTCCTCGTCACGGTTCATATCTTTAATGTACGTCACTACCTCTTCGACATCCTCCTCGGATACGAACGCTCCCTGTACACGTATCGGCTTTGACGAGCCGACGGGAATATACAGCATATCGCCGCGCCCGATGAGACTCTCGGCTCCGCTGCGGTCTATTATGGTGCGCGAGTCCACCTGGGATGCCACGGTAAACGCGATGCGCGACGGGATGTTCGCTTTGATAAGTCCCGTTATGACATCGACCGACGGACGCTGCGTACCGATGATAACATGCATACCGGCGGCTCTCGCCTTCTGCATCAAACGGCAGATGGATTCCTCAACGTCATCCGGCGCCGTCATCATAAGGTCCGCAAGCTCATCTATTATTATTACGATGTACGGGAGATATTCGTATTCCGGATCCCTCTCCGTCACCTTGTTGTACATGTTGATGTCGCGCACGCCGACCGCCTCAATAAGTCCGAACCTGCGT
>CAKSEM010000220.1 GCA_934446485.1 uncultured Eubacteriales bacterium
GTTCCTATGCGAAGCGTGCCGAAAAAGAGGATAGCGATGTCGATTTACTAGTCGAGTTCATCACACCTGCTGTTTCCCTGCTTACCTTATCCTCCCTTAAACGGAATCTTGAGGAGCATCTTTCGACTCCCGTCGATTTGCTGCACGCTCCCTTGCCTGATAATTCTTTCATCAACGTGGAAAAGGCGGTGACGCTGTATGAAAGATAGAAACCTTCAGGTTGTCGAGAAAATCTTATCGGAGGCCAACGTTGCTTTAGGCTTCGTTCACGGGATGAGCTTCGACGATTTCGACGAGAATGAGATGTTGAAACGTGCAACGTGTATGACCGTGATAAACATCGGTGAGCTGGTAAAGAACCTAGACGGAGATTTCCGCGCACGTTATCGAAACGTACCTTGGAAAGACATTGCTGGGTTCCGCGACATTGCTGCCCATAAGTACCAAACACTGCGGATGGAAGACGTATATTCCACCGTTGTCTACGATTTCCCCGAGCTTTCATCGATGTTGATATCGATTCTCGAGACTTATGACAAAGTAGAATAAAGCTTCAAGCCCCGCTTTGGCGGGGCTTATTCTCTTTTAATCGCTTTTGTGCCTTCCAGCCGCCCCCGTTCACAGGCATTCCGCCTGCGCCCGCTGGCGGCAGCGTGAAGGGAACCGTGCCGCCGTTTCCCTTCACGCACCCATCTTTTCTCGCTCCAAGGGGCGTGCCGCCCCTTGGATCCCCGTCATCACGCGCAGCCAGCCCACCGCCCGACGCTCAGAGCGCCGTGCGGCACGCGGGTGGACTGCCCGCGCTCGCGCTTACCACCGCGCAGCGCCTCGCTACGGGTTGTTGCGGCCCTCCGCTTCGACGGCCGCGGTGGAAAGCGATCAGCTCGGTATCGACCCGGCACGTGAAAATCCTCACATGCCAGGAACTACTGACACCCCCCGCCTCTTTGCGCGTCAAGGTACGCCCGGAACTTCCGGGAAACTTTCCGCTGCGCGGAAACTTATCCCATAAGTCCCGTTCTTTTCCCCTTGACCCGCCTCGGCGAGGGGGTGCGTCGCGGGCAAGCCGTGCGAAGGCGCGCAGGGCACGGCGCAAGAGCAGCGCCTATGCCCGAGCGGCATTCGCACGGTAGAAGGACAACGAGAAAGGTACCGAAATGAAGGAATACGAAGTCTATTCGGATGCAGGCGGCATCTTGGTCGGCACAAGGGATTGCAGGGTTCACATCCCGAACGCCTACGGTGACGGGATAACGAAGGTTCGCGTCTTCGACTCGAAAGAGGAGTTCGAACCCTATAGGGGTACGAAGAGCCATTTAGAGTTCGTCACGACGGTATGCGGCAACCGCATCGAGATTCCCGACTACGACTGTCCATCGAAAGAGCCTTGGTTCGACGGAACAATGCATGACTGGACTCCGATCGCGACCCTAGACGGTTGCTATGCGGTTTACGCGCACGACGGCGAGATCGATTTCGAGCGTTGGGGAGACGCGCGCGAGGTTTAACCGACTCTCCCATTAATGAATCCTATGGCACGTTCGATGAGCAATGGCTCATCGAACGTGTAAGGTCGAAACATGATGGAATGAAAGGAACTACGATGGTTGAGAACTTCCTGCTCGAATACGACGAGGCATCCAGCTACGCTTTGGTGAAGCTTATCGACGCGGAGCATATGCCTTACGTCGTTGCGTATGGATACGACACCGAAAACCGTGATTGGTCGCAAGGCCACTATTACTCGAAGATCGAGGAAGCTGTGACTGCATACCGCGCGGCAGTTGACAGGAGTGGGATCGATGCTTCTGTTAAAGCCTATGAGGTGTCGTCGGTTTTCACGGATTCGATCGACTTCAGCGTCTATGTCAAAGCAAAGAGCGCGCGCGACGCTGTTGCCAAATTCAATGCGCTCAAATACGACATGTGCGATTGGATCGACACGCTGGATGTAGACCGCACGGATTTCGGAAACGCGTGCGTGGTCGATGTTCGCGACATTACCGATGACATCGATTTCGAATCGAATGAATGGTGCCCGGTAGACTAGTTTCTCTTTAGTGCCGACGCGGCGCGGTAAGCGCCGCGTCTTTGACGCTCAGCGGAAGAGGGAGGATGGTACGTAGATTTAGAAGCCCGCTTGTTCTAGCGTGTTCGACCCCGACCACTCAAAGCGGCCGGGGTCGATTCATGTTCCAGTTGCTAACGTCTTGCAACATTCTTGCCGCGAAAGCCTTTAAAAGCTTTCGCGGCTACTAGCGCGTTAGCGCGACATTAACTCACGAAGTGAGTTACGTTGCCGGAGGCAACACCACAAAGCCGAAGGGGCTTTGTCTTAGCCCCGTAGGCTTTCACTTGCGAGCGCAGCGAGCAATCCGACTACTGTTCTTACCACTCGGGTCCTCTCCGCTGGCGTCATTCCCACTGCGTCGCTTTGCGCGTCGTGTCCTTTTCATTCTCGCTTGGGATCGCGTTTCGATTCCCGCTCGAACCCGTCAGAGATCGCCCGGGCTCTGCCCGGACCCGCCCCTCCCCTTAGCCGCTTTTCGCGTCACGGGGAGGGTGAGGACTACACGCGCGCCTTCGGCGTGGGTGTAGTCACAAGAGCCGTACTTTGTGTATACACCCAAAGTACCGCCGCAAAGCGGCGTCTTGGCTCCTTCGGAGCATGACCCTTCGCTCCC
>CAKSEM010000221.1 GCA_934446485.1 uncultured Eubacteriales bacterium
GCGGATGTCCACTCGGTATCGTCCTTCGTGAACGCGGAGCTCGTGCTGTTTTTGAAAATGCTCCGGAGCGGAGAATACGATGTCGGCGCTTTGATGCGGCGTGAACACAGGGTGTATATAGATGCGCTTTCTTGTGCAGACCGTGGTGAATTCGGTGAAGCGTATGAGCGTCTTGAATCTCTTCCGAAGCCATCTGAGCTTCCGTATTACATGAGATACCGAGTCCTCGATACTGTAGAGGTCTGCGCCGGACGTACGAACAAGTACGAGGATGCATATTCTGCGGCAAAGATGAAGCTGGAGCTTTTGGAGCGCAGCGGAGTCGGCAAGTAACCGTAGAAAAACGGCTCACTGAGATTTATCTCTGTGAGTCGTTTTTTATATAAATCTGTATAATGCGATCGGCGAATCGTTAAAATCCGCTCGGAGATGTCAGATAAACAGTTTGGGGATGTCCGCGACAGTTTCGGCTATGGCGGCGGCACCGGCGCGTTCCAGCTCGTCTCTTGAGCCGAAGCCGTACAGGACTCCGACTGGTGTAATACCGCACTCTGCCGCTCCTTCGATATCGTACATACGGTCACCGACCATTGCCGTGTCGGCACATTCGAGCCCGCACGTGTCCATTACATATCTGATGACGTCGGGCTTGCGCTCGCGGCTTTCGTCAAAGGTCGCTCCGCCGATGAAGGTGAAGTATCGGTCTATGCCGAAATGCTCAAGTATACGGCGTGAGAACTCCTCAGGCTTTGATGTTGCGACGAACAGGTGTCGCCCGGATTCGCGCAAAGTTTTGAGCATTTCCGGGACTCCGTCATACATTACATTTTCGAATATCCCGACAGAACGGTAATATTCGCGGTAATATAGAACGGCGGCATCCGCTTCTGACTCCGACATTCCGCAGATTTCGATGAAAGCGCGGTCGAGCGGGGGGCCGATGAAACGCCACATCTCCCCATCGGGAGGAATCGGCACACCGGCGTGTTGCAGTGAGCGGCGCACTCCCTCAAGGATGCCCTTCGAATTGTCTGAAAGCGTGCCGTCGAGGTCGAAGAGTATGGCGGTCTTATTTTTGAGTTCTGTCGGCATGGCTTCCTCCGTTCTATCTCATGTCGTCGATCGTCAGATCAAACGAATCCAAAAACTCATTCATAAAGTATTTGAGCGATGGGAGCTCCATCGCGCGGAGCTTTGCTTCGGTCGAACGTTCCGCCGAGGCAAAGTCACGGTTGCCCGCTGCCCGCTCTCTGAGACATTTGATATATGCACTGAGCGTATCGGCGGCTTTAATGATGCTTTTCTCGTGATCGGTGAGAGAGGCTCCGGTTATGATGTCCCGATATCCGTCGCGCAGAAAATCCGGCAGACGCGAGATCAGCATCTGCGTGGTCTCATCTTCGATCTTTTTGTATGAGGAGCGTATCTCTTCGTTGTAATATTTGATCGGTGTCGGCAGATCTCCCGTGATAATTTCCGAAGCGTCGTGATAGAGTGCAACAAGTGCGATATGCCCCGCGTCGAGCTTTCCGCCGAACCGCTCATTTTCGATCATTGCGAGTGCATGTGCAAGTATTGCAGTCTGATACAGGTGCTCGCTCAGCGTTTCGGACTCCGTATTGCGCATGAGTCCCCAACGGCGGATCAGCTTGGTCCTGTCCATGTATGCGAAAAAGTCGTGCATAAGTAAGCCTCCGGTCAGATTTTGTCATCGGTTTTGCCGTCCTCGGCACGTGTAAGTGTGCGCGATATCCCGCTTTTATCGCATACGGTAAGCAGCAGCCCTCCGAGCACGGTGCAGGAGATAAGCTCACCCGCAGCAACCGCCAGCGCCGTGAAGTACCACACTATATCGGGTGTTCCCATTAGTTTCAGTATCAGCGGAACGCTTACGGCATTGGCAATGACTGTCGGAGCGGATGCAATGTACCGCAGTCTTCCGCGGCGCAGCAGATATGCTCCTGCGGCACCGATCAGAGTCGCTGCACTTCCGATGGTGATATCAAAGATGCTTGCTGTCGTTATCAGATTGGAAATTAGACAGCCGAGCGTTACGCCGGGAATTGCCGCAGGGGTGAGCACGGGCAGTAAGCACAGGGCTTCACCGAGGCGACACTGTACGGCTCCAGAAGACAGCCCGATCGCTGACGATATCAGTGTGAGCGTGACATACAGCGTGGCAATGAGCCCCGCCTCTGTCAGGTACCGTGTTTTCTTTCTTGCTTTTGTGTTCATTTTTGATCACTCGCGGCTGAAAACCGCGGTGCCGCGCGTCATGCGGCACTCTCCTTAGTTTTATTTTAGGTGAGGATGGTTACGAACTCACCGTTTTGTGTTGGTATCGACACAGATTTATTCTATCACAGAATCAGTCGTTTGTAAAGACGAAGAACGCAGGTGACACATCCGCGTAAGCGGTGCGACACCTGCGTTCTTGCGTAGGCCGCAGGCTCAGATGAGCTCCTTGACCTTGGACTTCTTGCCGACTCTGTCACGCAGATAGTAAAGCTTTGAACGTCTGACCTTACCGCGTCTCGTGACGTCCACCTGAACAACATGAGGAGAATGGAGCGGGAATGTCTTCTCGACACCGCAGCCGTATGCGACGCGGCGAACCGTGAATGTTTCGGAGATTCCGCCGCCGTGACGTGCGATTACGGTACCTTCAAAC
>CAKSEM010000222.1 GCA_934446485.1 uncultured Eubacteriales bacterium
GCTCAACGAGGAGAAGCTCCCCGGATGCTACCTCCACCGTACTGCTGTAAACGATGTTGCCCGTGTTGAGGGCCGCACTTTTATCTGCACGTCCAAGAAGGAGGATGCAGGAAACATCAACAACTGGATGGAACCGAAGGAATGCTATGACAAGCTCTCAAAGCTCTTCCGCGGCTCTATGAAGGGCAGAACGATGTATGTTATCCCGTATTCGATGGGTATTGTCGGCTCCGATTTTGCAAAGTACGGCATTGAGCTTACAGACTCTATATATGTCGTTCTTAACATGCTCATCATGACGAGAGTCGGAAACGACGTTCTTGACGCTCTCAGCGATGACGCAGGCTTTATTAAGGGACTTCACTCAAAGGCACAGCTTGATGAGGAGAACCGTTATATCTGCCACTTCCCGGAGGACAACACCATTTGGAGCGTAAACTCCGGCTACGGCGGAAACGTCCTTCTCGGAAAGAAGTGCTTCGCACTTCGCATTGCGTCATATCTCGGACGCAAGGAGGGATGGATGGCTGAGCATATGCTCATTCTCGGTGTCGAGTATCCCGATGGTGATATAAAGTACGTCACCGCTGCATTCCCGTCTGCCTGCGGCAAGACGAACCTTGCTATGCTTATTCCTCCGGAAATATATAAGAAGAAGGGATATCGCGTATGGACGGTCGGCGATGATATCGCTTGGCTCCGCGTCGGCTCTGACGGACGTCTGTGGGCTGTGAACCCGGAGAACGGATTCTTCGGTGTTGCTCCCGGCACGAACGAGAAGTCGAACCCGAACGCACTTGCAACGACGAAGCGCGATACGATCTTCACGAACGTTGTTCACAATCTCGACGACAACACCGTGTGGTGGGAGGGACTTGATAATAACCCGCCGAAGAACGCTATCGACTGGCGCGGCAATCCGTGGGATTACACGAAGTATGACAAGCACGACAAGTCGACCTGCGGTGCACATCCCAACTCCAGATTTACCGCTAAGGCAACTAACTGCCCGTGCATTTCGGATAAGTTCAACGATCCGGCAGGTGTGCCGATCTCCGCTATCATATTCGGCGGTCGCCGTGCACGCACCGCACCGCTCGTATACCAGTCATTCAACTGGCAGCACGGTACGTTCGTCGGATCTATCATGGCGTCTGAGACGACCGCTGCCGCTTCAGGTGCAGTCGGCGTTGTCCGTCGGGACCCGATGGCTATGCGTCCGTTTGCAGGCTATAACATGGGCGACTACTTTGCTCACTGGCTTGAGATGGGCAAGAAGATCCCGCACGCTCCGAAGATATTTAACGTCAACTGGTTCCGTACCGATGATGACGGCAACTTTATCTGGCCCGGATTCGGTGACAACCTCAGAGTCGTTCTGTGGATCCTTGACCGCTGCGCAGGCAAGGCGGATGCTGTTGAGACGGCTATCGGATATGTACCGAAGGCTGAGGATATCAACATCGAAGGTCTTGACGGCGTGAGCGTTGACACTATCCGTGATCTTCTCACCGTTGACCACGATGCATGGGTGTCCGACTGCGACGACATTCACAAGTTCTACGAGCTCATAGGCGATCATATGCCCAAGGAACTCATCGACGAGCTTGCTGCTCTGAAGAAGAGACTCGGCTGATAAGCCCATAAATACACAAAAAACGCACGGCAAGCCCTTCCGTGCGTTTTTTGTGTATTTATGTATCGAAAAGCTTGAAATTATTCTTTGATTTATGTATAATGATTATATAATACCACCGAGTATATGGGAGGACGAACATTGAAACTTAAAAACAGATTGGCAGCAGTGATCATTGCGGCAGTTATGCTTTTAGGAGCGATACCAACGGTCGGCGCTGTCGCTGCGGCGGAAGGTCTGCCGTTCCGCGATGTCGAGATCGGAGAATGGTACTATGATGCTGTCTGCGGAGTGTGGGAGGCTGGCATTATGACGGGAGTCGAGGATGACAGATTCGATCCGTCGTCTCCGCTCACTCGAGCACAGATCGTGACGATCTTCTACAGACTTTCCGGTACTTCGGAGCGCGGACTCGGCAAGAAGCTGCCGTTTACCGATACATCAAAGAAAGCATGGTATGCTGATTATCTCGGTTGGGCTTTGACTGAGGGGCTCGTCAGTGGGTATCCGGAGGGGGATTTCAGACCGAACGCGCCGGTGTCACGGCAGGAGCTTGCAAAGCTCATCGTTCTCTTTCTCAGATATATCGTAGCGCAGAACAGCGGCGAGCCGCTCGTCGATTCCTTCAATGATGCAGATACCTTTCCGTCATGGTCTGCCGACTATATTGAACGGCTTCGCGAGACGGGGCTTATGGCGGGCGATCAAAGCGGAAATTTTCTTCCGAACAACGGAGCGACGCGCGCCGAAATTGCAACCGTTATCATGCGCATGAAGCCGCTGGTCGATGAAGCACTGAAAATACTGCCGCCGACGATGGGGTGGTCATCATGGAACTGCCTCGGCGTCAGTGTGAATGAGGAGAGCATTATTGCTCAGATGGACCGAATAATCGAACTCGGACTTGACAAGCTCGGGTACAGCTACGTCAACATCGACGACGGATGGATGAACGGACGCGATTCGGTTACGGGGCGTGTCAATGTCGATACGGAAAAATTCCCT
>CAKSEM010000223.1 GCA_934446485.1 uncultured Eubacteriales bacterium
CGGATAATTTATGTTTTCGTTGAGCGGTCCGCCCTGATGGAGAATGACGGTTTTCGTCCCGAACTTTTTCGCATTTTCAAGAGACGGAATCGGTTCGTCGCTGTGCCAGCTGTTCTTCTGATAGTAGTGCTCCGTCCAATGTGTGTTATAATCTACCGGATGGAACGGCGTTACGATGAAGTGGAAATGCAGAACCTCCTCATCACCTTCGTCAAGATGCACGTTTCCGGTAAATGCCCTGAGATCGATCACTCCATGCTCATGGGAAGTGCGCAATCTCATGCCGCCGCGTCCTCCGTTGTACCAGAGTCGCGGGAACGGCAGGCTGTGTCCCCAGCGCTCGTCTTCCGGCATAAGCTTCAGCTGTATTCCGGCACGCGCACCGCCTAGCCACACGAGCGCCCCGTGATGTGCACGGTCCCACGTGTACTCCCAAAAATTCGGAACACGTCCACCCTCACGGCACATACCCATCATGTACGGAGCCGCCCCCGTTCTCACGGGCAGGCAAAGCTCAAATGAATATTCGCCCGCACTCTCTGCTCTGACACGGATCATGCAGTCGATGTGACCGTCACATTCATACGTAATCTCAGAATCGAGCCGCAGTCCTCCGCACTCGGCCGTACGCGAAACCGTAGCTTCAGCCTCCCCGCCGGGTGTAAGGCGTGCATCGCCGAGCTGCGAGACAGGTAAATTCTCACCGTCAGCCTTAACCGAAAGAGAGATCGGTGCAGCAAGCAGTTCTATCGGGTCGGCATCGCCGTCGAGGCGGCAGCGGTCATCGAAGCTGCTCCGAATACCGGACGGAAGACCAAGCTGCCCCACCGATATCCGGCGTCCGAGCACCGACACCGACGACAGGTCGTGCTCTATCTCGACCGGCGTATACGGAGCTATGGCGCGGTCAGATATTCCGATATCCGAATTGAGCCAGAACAGGCGGCTGAGACGCCAAAGGTCGTCGTCACCGTTGCGTACAATCTCGTCTGGGCGCACATCGAGTGTCAGCGTGACCTCCTCGGTATAATCAGTGTTATCCGCCGAAACTGCGGCGTGAACGGTTATCATATCAAAATCAAACAGCTCGGCTCTGATGCCGCACCAAAGAGGCAGAACCTCTCCGACTGCAACATCGCGGTGTATCTTCAGTACATTTCCGTCCGCATCAAGTCCGTCGAGATTAAAGCAGACACATTCGTCCTGCGACAGTTCGCGACCATTGCCGTCCGTAAATCTGACCGCAACATTTTCAAGCGGAACGTTCGCACACACCGCAACCTGGAACACGTAGTGCTCATTTCTGTACGCAGTATCGCGAAGACGGGCGATATCGGACGGATCACGCTCTGCCCAGATAAGGGGCAGCTCAGATTTCATCCTGACCTGACGGGTACGTGACTCTGCAACCGCACGGAACGGATTATGCCCCATAAAGTCTCTCCGCTCGCCGTCAGTCATCCGCACCTCCATAGGATAGAAGCTGTCAAATTCCGTACGGCACTCATAACACTTGACCTCCGCACGGCGTACCTCTGCCGAGCCAAGCCCAGTAAGCCATTCAATGTCAGGCTCCATCTCGGACGGCTCAAGATAAAAAACCTCAGGTGCATACCATTCACCCGGCATCGTAAACGGCATATAATATATTTCGTACTCTCCCGCCTCCGGTGCGCGGAACACGATAACACCGATATCGCGATCTGCGTGCTCTATCGTAACGTCACGTATCTCAACGGAGCCGATACCGTCGCGCGAGGGGTCGCCTGCGGGAGTGTAACAAACGCGGACACCCATGTTTGCCGGGTTGAGATCGCGCCGTCTCCACGGAAGCTCTACACGGACGTACTCGCCTGCCTGCGTCTCAACGATCATTCTGTGGTTGCCAAATCCCGATTTAAAGTTCCACGATGTTCGGGCAGTACGGTAACTGATCTTTTGCATAATGTATATCCTTTCGTACATGATCCGCAGATGCGGCCAATGGTTTCTCAATTACATTTTAAGGCAGGGGCTGCATATTCGCAAACGCCGAATATGCAGCCCCTGCCTTTAGATTATTTTATCATACCGGCCTATCATTGTCAACAGAAACTGCGGACTGTACCTTGAATTTCGGCTCATTCCGCATTACGTAACAATAAAGTCACGCACTCCACATGCTCGGTTCTCGGGAACATGTTGATAGGTTGTATCCATAAGGGATTATATCCCGCATCGGTAAGTCCTGCAAGGTCGCGGGCAAGTGTCTGCGGATTACATGAAATGTAAACTATCCGTTCCGGTGCCAAAGTCACGAGTTCTCCGAGAGCACGGCGCGACAATCCGCGGCGCGGAGGATCAACGACAGCAAGATCAAAGTCGCCGCGCGGTATCAGCTTTGCCGCATCACCGCAGCGAAAGCTGATATTATCGAGTCCGCATCTCTGCGCATTACGAATCGCATCACTCACCGCAGACGAGTTCTGCTCGACCCCGACGAAATCGGATTTCGGCATAGCATGTGCAAGCGCAATGCCTATCACGCCGGTTCCGCAGTACAGATCCGTGCCATGCTTCACACCGTATTCTGCACATGCCGAAATTACGATGCCGAGCAGCAGCTCCGCGCCTGCATAATTGACCTGAAAGAACGCCTC
>CAKSEM010000224.1 GCA_934446485.1 uncultured Eubacteriales bacterium
GCCGACGACCATGGAAGCCAACCCGAGTGCCAATATGCGTGAATACGACAGAAGGTCGGATAGGTATCCGACAATATCGTAAAGGCTGGCGATCCCTCGGAACAGTTTCATAAACACGTTCCGTTCGGCACGCCCCTGTGTCAGAATGAGCATTGCTATACCCAAAAGGACGAGCGCAAGTCCGACGGTACGATTTAAGAAGAATACGCCGGCACCTGCGAAGAGGATGATCCAACTTCCCTGATCGCACACCGCATCTGCACGGTGACCGCGTGACCAGTTGATGTAGAACTTGATCGCGAGTGCGGTGATGAGGTGTACTGCGCCGACGCCGAGTGAAACGGCGAGAAACGGTATCGGAGAAGTCAGCGGGTTGAACAGGAGTGCAAGCTCCGGAGGATTCTCGATTCCGAACCAGTTCTGCATAAGGACTGTCGGAGCATCTGAGAAGTAACCGCCGAACAGGACGCCCATCACCATGCACGAGACGCCGCACATGGCGAACATCGTGAGCATCTTCTTCATACTGCCGCGCGGTTTCATAAGGCGCAGCCCGACAAGGCAGGCAAGGCTGAGAAGAAGTCCGTACCCGACATCTGCGAGCATAAGCCCGAAAATTATGATGTAGAATATCGACATAATAGATGTCGGATCGAATGAGCCGTAAGCCGGCGGTGAATACAACTCGACCACAGGCTCAAACTGTGAGGCAAAGCGGTTGTTTCGAAAGAGTATCGGCGGATCGTCACCATCGGACGCTTCCTCGGTCGAGTATGCGACGCCGAATGAGTCGAGCATAGCTGATACCTCATTTTCAGCTGATTCGGGTATCCATCCGGTCAGGACGGCGGTTCGTTCCGATTCGGACAGCTTGTCCGCGGCCTCGGTCCGTGCCTTTTCACTGAGCGTGAGATCGACGTATGTTTCGATATCCTTTATGCTTTTCGCGAGGTTGCGAGATGCATCTTCGTCTTCAGACAGCCTTTTGCCGATCTCTTCCTGTCTCGAGCTGAGAGCGGTGAGTTTTCCCGCTGCATATCCGTCTTGAGCCGATGCAACAGCCGGGCACGTGACGAATCCGAATTCCGATGCGACATGCATGACCTCGTCGAAATCGTCTCGATGGGCAGTCAATATGAGCCGTGTTCCGTGATCATCCTCGCTGATGAGTTCGACTGTGCAGGCGAGAGACTCAAGTGCTGAGTCAAAAGCTGCGGTATCGAGCTTCGGCGGCAGCGTTCCGACGGTCGATATCGCCGATCGGCTTTCCGCAGTCGGTATAGCCCGGCGAAGAGCCGCCCATGGCATCAACGCGTCGATCTCGGCGGAAACCGAGCGTGATTCGGCATCCAGTGCACGAATGTCAGCGGAAAGCTCTGCTGCGCGGCGAATCTTTTCTTCCGCCGCATGCATAAAGCTCTCGTCATAATCATCCGGGTCCAGCTCGTCCGGAGCCGAAAGGAGCGGCTTAGACTTCTCAATATATCCCGACAGGAAATCTATAGCTGCACCGGCACGGCTCAGCCGATCGGAAATTTCCGCAGACTGACCGGTTGTATCGGTGCGGCGGAATTTTCGGTTCGGGGTTTCGGTATCTGATGTCTCAGAAATAGATTCTGTAATGTCAATACATGACATTCGCTGCAATTTCTCGATAAGCTCACGCAGATCCGAACGCATAACGACGGCTGTGAGCCGTTTCATTTTGCTTATTGCCATTGTCCTATTATCTCCCCGACCACTACCGCGATAGCGCGATCACGATTCGGTGCCGCTGCCTCTATAATGCGCCGCGCTTCGGCGAGTGCGCGCTTCTCATGGGTGTCTGCAATGGCTGACGCTTTTTCGCGAGCTTTCTTTGCGGCGACTGCAACTGCATCCTTTGCAATGCGTGCCTCGCCGTCGAGCTTTATCCTTGCATCCGCTTCAGCCTGAGCAACAGTATCCGCAGCATCTTTTTTTGCTGCGGCAATGCGTTCATCGGCAGCGCGTTCCGCATCGAGAATACGTTCCATAACACTATCGGTCACTTATTGCCCCCATTCCCGGAAGCCGTGCTTCCGTAATTTTCTGACTGTATATGATTTTATCACGGATCACCGAAAAAATCAATAAGAGAATGCTTAATTCCGTTAGGCAATTTCTCGCACGTTGCCTAAATTCGCCTTGATTCTTTGATTGTTGACAAAGAGCTTTCCGTGCGGTAAAATATTAATATATGTCACTTGATGAATATGATGTAAGGCGGCCGTTCAGCCATGTCTGGCAGAGTGTGCGTCTGCGTGTGAATACGGTATTTCCATCGGTGCATCTCACGCTGATCCTTACAGTGACGCGGATCGCTCCGTTATTCTCTCCGTCGCAGTCTACGGCATATTCCATGCTGTAGCGCCTGATGTGATTTGCCGTGTTGACGTAACTTTCGGCGGCGGCACCGAGAGCTCTGTAGAATCGGTTCATCCTGTCGGCGGCGCGCTTTTCACCCGGGCAGTCAGGTGAAAAGTCGGGCAGGTGAAATATGCGGTTGTTTTCGGTCAGAGATACTGTATTGTCGGTCATGTGCCCTCCAAGTCTGCCGTTAATCGATCGTTTGCATAACATATTATATGTCATGCGCTGACGAAAATTACGG
>CAKSEM010000225.1 GCA_934446485.1 uncultured Eubacteriales bacterium
ACCGAAATCGCGCGGAACTTGAACAGAGCAGAAAGAAGATGCATCTTGCCGATGAGCGGCTCATGCAGGACGCAGAACGGATGATAAACGATGAGTTTTCGGCGGTGTTGGGGATAGCGCCGTCGGAGGTACCCGAGTATATTTCGGGTGAACTTGAGAGGGCAAAATAAACACGGTTCAGATTCGTCGGATCTGAGCCGCATACAAAAATACACACCCGGAGATGTGACTCCGAGCACTGAGACAGAAAATAAGCCTGACCGCAGTCAGGCTTATTTTTATATCGAATAATTGTCGCCGCCGCGGTCGCGGTCACGGTCGATCATGTCCTGAAGCGTAATACCGTCAAGGTAATCGTCGATGACGCGCTTCAGTCCCTGCCACAGCGGTAATGTGGGGCAGGTGGCGCTCCGTTCGCACTCCGACAGGTCGCGGTCGAGACACGCGACGGGAGAGAGTGTGCCCTCGGTCAGCCGAAGGATCTCTCCGACTGTGTATTTGTCGGGACGGCGTGCAAGGCGGTATCCGCCTTGGAAACCGCGGTTCGTTCTGAGTATGTCCGAGCGGTTCAGTACAGGTACGATCTGCTCGAGGTACTTCTTTGAGATGCCCTGCCTTTCGGCGATATCCTTGAGGGCGACGTAGCCGTCCTCGTCGTGCTCGGCGAGATCTATCAGCATACGCAGAGCGTAGCGGCCTTTGGTTGAAATTTTCATCGTATCCCTCCTCCGTGTATTTTCCGCCTCGCCTGCTGTTCGGCGTGTGCAAGACGGCATAACCTAATAATAACATATAAATAGTAGGTTTTCAAGAGGGGCGTGCGAGAAATATTTTCCGCATCAGAAGATGAAGAGTCCGTCGATCTTCACGGTGCGGTCGGGAGACACGTCGTTCGGGCAGAACGGCAGCGCTTTGACGCTGACGCGGTGCTCGCCCTCAGGCAATTCACGCGTAACGATAGAGGCGCGCAGGCGGTGGAAGGAGCGGACGTAGTGATCCCAGCTGTGCACACGGAACGGTTTGCCGCCGTCGATCGTGATCTCAACGTCTCCGTTGATGTTTGCGCTGCCCCAGCAGAAGCCGAAGCCGCAGCCTTCGAAGGTGAAATCGAAGGATGCCCCCTCGGTATCCGTCTCGAGGCGTTCGCCGTAACGGCTGCCCTCCGCGCTGTCATTCATTCGGAAGCCGTTAAGTGAGAGAGACCTGATCCTGCTCGGTGCGAGAATGTGCGCTCCGCACCACGTCTTTCCGATGGGACGCGGCATCGGATGCTCTTTAATGCACGGATCGGCTTCGCCGAGCCACACACCGAGACGCTCGGTGACCGTGTCTGAGTAGAGTCTGTGTCCTCTGTCGTTCGGATGCATCGTGTCGGCTATGTAACGGTCATATTCGCCGCCCTCTCTGAGCGTTCTGGAGAGCAGGACCGCGCCCATGTCGATCGTCGGGATCCCGTACCAATGCGAGGCTGCGGCATGAGCGGTGCGCGCCTCATATTCACGCCCGAGCTCAATGTCGCGTGCGATATCGTCGTAGACCGCGAAGAGTGTCACGATGTCCGTCGTCGGACGCGCCGCGCGTATCTTGCGAAATACCGTTTCGACCTGCGGCAGGACGTTTTCAAACGTATCACCCCAGTCATTTCCCGCATATTCGAGGAATACGAGGTCGGGAGAGTGTGCGATAACGTCCTCCTCACAGCGGAGCATAGCAAAACCGGTCCCGGTGCCGCCGATGGACGAGTTGACGGAGGTGATCTCGGCATCGGGATAGGTGCGGCGGAACCAATCGGTGACGAGAGCGCGATAGCTCGTCTTTTCCATATCTGAGGCGCCGGTTCCGTCGGTATCGGAGCCGCCGAAGAATACGATGTTCAGCTTCTTTTTTATTTCAAGATTGTATTTTGTGTTTTGGAGCATTTGTGCTTTCTCCTCTCAGTGTGGTTTCGATAAAATGTGATGTGCGCCCCTCGCGCTGTCCGTTGTATAAATGCTCGGGCGGCGATTATGATCCTGTCTCGGTTTCGGGTGCGCCGCAGTACGGCTGCGGTAAGTAGGGCGGATGGGCAGATTTCTGAGACGTCGGTCAGAATATGAAGAGTCCGTCAATCTTCACGGTGCGCTCGGGAGAAGCATCGGTCGGGCAGAACGGCAATGCCGTGACGCTTACGCGATGCTCGCCCTCCGGCAGCTCGCGCGTAACGATAGCCGAGCGCAGACGGTCGAAAGATCGGACGTAGTGATCCCAGTTTCTGACGCGGATCGGGTTGCCGCCGTCGATTCTGACCTCAACATCGCCGCCTATATTGGCGCTGCCCCAGCAGAAGCCGAAGCCGCAGCCCTCAAAGGTAAAGCTGAAGGTGCTCCCTTCGGTTTCCGTAGTGAGGCAGGAGCCGTAGCGGCTCGTGTTCGGGGCATCAGTTATTAAGAATCCGTCGAGGGACAGGTTCTCTGCCTCGCGCGGTGTTATGATGTGTGCGCCGCACCAAGTAGTACCGATGGGAGCGGGCAATGTGTGGGCGGTCAGCTGCGAGCCTGCATCATCCGTGAGCCATTCGGCAAGGCGGGATGTAACGGCATCGGCGTATATTCTGTGCCCAGTGTCATTCGGGTGCAGTGTATC
>CAKSEM010000226.1 GCA_934446485.1 uncultured Eubacteriales bacterium
TGTTCTCTGATGTGTCAAGCAGCAGTTGGTACTACGGAGCAGTCAGCTTTGCTGTAAACGGCGGACTTTTCAACGGAGTGTCGGACACGGAGTTTGCACCCGATAGAACGATGACTCGTGCAATGCTCGTTACGGTCCTGTGGCGGCTCGACGGGAAACCCGTGCCGACTTCGGATGCTGTATTCGGCGATGTGAACGACGGAAAGTGGTATACCGATGCCGTCTCATGGGCGGCAGCGTGCGGTATCGTTAACGGAATTTCGCCTGATAGATTTTCTCCCGACGATCCGATAACGCGCGAACAGATGGCGGCTATTCTTTACAGGTATGCGTCATATAAGGGTGAGGATGTTTCGGCGGTCGGTGACATATCCGCCTTTGATGATTTCGACCGTGTAAGCGGATATGCAGCAGTACCTATGCGCTGGGCAAACGGTGCGGGACTCATAACGGGCATCGGAACGCGCCTTGAACCGCGCGGTAATGCGACGCGGGCGCAGGTTGCAACGATCCTTCAGCGTTATTGTACCGAGGCTTGAGCCTGATTTTAAATAAATCCCCCTCATTGCAGCCTGCAATGAGGGGGATTTACTATTTTCCGTAAATGCCGTCGGGATGTTATTTATTCTTCCGCTCGGCTTTGACGATCTTTGTTTTTTGAGCGGCGGAGTGCTGCTGTTTTTTCGCGGATCGGTTCGACGTACCGTTCTATCTCATCGCGAAGGCTCGTGCGGCTTCTGAGCGCAAATACAAAGTTGCGCTTCATTTTAAGCGTTTCCGTGTGGCGTGCGATGGACAGCTTCAGATTCTCGTATTTGATCTGAAGTCCTTTCTCCTCTGCCACTGCCTTTATCTTGGCGACTATGTGGAATGAATATGGCACATCTACGAGGAATATCCCCATATATACACCGGAGAAAAAGTTGTATATCGGATTTACGGCGAGCCAATGGACGGCGGCTGTCAGGTGCGGATGGAGAAAGAGGACATAACCTGCGGCAACGAGTGCCCATATTGCTGAGAAGAGAGGGCAGATTATCCCGTCGATGTTCCCCGGTCTCCGACTGTAGTCCCACAGCTTCACGTGAAATACCCTTGTGAAGACGAGTCCCGTCAGATATTCAACCAATGTAAGCGCCACTGCAAGAATCGCGATGATAATACACTGTCGCGCCGTGCGGGACGCTATGCCGTCGAGCGGCAGCGAGGAAACTGCGTACAGAACGATCACGCCCGAGCCGTACAGCGGCAGGCATGGACCCGTGAGAAATCCCGGATTGATCCAGCGCCCGTGTGCCATTCGGCGGTAGCACAGCTCTATGAGCCACCCCGCGCTGCCGCCGAACATGAACAGAGCACATAGTGATGTGAGAGCTTCCATATCACTTATTTACCGATCGAGTCGGTGCGATAGACGAATCTGACTTCGCCATCGGTACCGTCAACGAGGCCGGAGAAGGACTTGTAGCCGCGCGACACATCGACCGTTGCACGTGCACGTGTGATGAATGAGCTGACATCGTCTATCGAATCGGTGAGGCGGCTGACACCGCGCTCGTTGAACTCCGAAAGCCCATCGGAGAGCTTCATCGCACCGTCTGCAAGCTTCCCGACACCGTCGGTAAGCGCAGGTGCGCCGTTCTTCATGGTGAGGATTCCGTCATACAGCTCTGACATTCCCGCAAGGAGCTCAGAGGTACCAGATTTCAGACTTGCCGTGCCGCCTTTAAGGGTGGCGGCGCCGTCCGCAAGCTCACCTGCACCGCTTGCAAGCTCGTTTGCACCGCTATCAATTGCTGCAGCGCCGCTTTTCAGTGTGTCGGCGCCCTCGGAGAGTGCTTTTGCTCCGTCTGCAGCTGAGGCAACACCTGCGGTGTATTCGCTGATACCGTTGTAGAACTCATTATAGCTGTCAAGCTGTGATTTCAGTGCGCTGATTTGGGCTGCACCCGATTTTGCAGTTTCAAGTGCCGCTGTGATCTGATCCTGAACCTCGGAGGAATTCATATTCTGTTCTATGAGAGAATTTATCGTCTCATCGGTCTTTTCGTTGATAGTCGATTTGATAGAATCGCTCGACATCTGGAGTGCGACATTAGTTTCAATTGTGCTTTGAACAGCGTCGCTGTTCATCTGCTGATCGATCGCGCCGTTGATCGCAGCCTGCTGCTCGGCGCTGATGACCCCTGCAGCGACCCCCGCATCGTACTGCTCCTTCGTCATGCCTGATGCGGCGAGAACCTGCTCCGTGACACTTGTGCGTACAGTTTTCGTAACGGCTGCCGTGACCTCCGTGCGAACTGCCTCGGTTACACCTGCGGCAACATCTGAGCGCTTCGCTTCAACTTTCTCAGTGACCGTTTCAAGTGCCTTGCTGTGTGCAAGTTCAGCAACCTTATCTTCGTCAAGTGATGCTATAACTTCGCTGAGGACGGTATCAAAATTTTCAATAGTCAGCTTCGGCACCGTCAGCCCGGCAGCTGCAAGCTCGCTGTCAGCCGTGCCGAGGATGGACTCAAACACGGTTTCCGCACCTCCGCAGAGCTTATCGTTGTTACCCTTCAACTCGCTGAGTCCCTCAGCCAGCTTGCGAGCGCCGTCGGACAGATCATTTGC
>CAKSEM010000227.1 GCA_934446485.1 uncultured Eubacteriales bacterium
GTACACAGGGTATCAACGGCTGGATATGGGGGCTGATCTCTATGGATACGGGCATGTACGATGTTCCGGATGGAGCAAAGTACACCCGTGAGACCTTTATAACCGAAATACTGAAAATGCAGCTTACCGACGGGGGCGGCGACAACGAATACGGCGGATGGGTGCTCGGCGGGTACGGAACCACATCGGATGTGGATATCACCGCTATGGCGCTGCAGGCGCTTGCGCCGTACTACAATGATGATACGGTATACACCTATGTGAATGAGAACAGCAAGACAGAGCTCTCAAAGACGGTTCGGCAGTGCGTCGATGAAGCACTTGACCGCCTCGGGTCAATGATGAACCGTGACGGCGGCTTTACATCGTGGAACACGAACAATGTCGAGAGCATCTCGCAGGTGGTGGTTGCGCTCTGCTCACTCGGGATCGACCCCATGAAGGACGGACGCTTTATCACTTCTGGCGGTAAAACGCTGCTCGACGGGATCCTGCAGTTCAGACTGTCCGACGGGGGCTTTTGCCATGTGTCAGGCGGCGGATGGAACTCCATGGCAAACGATCAGGCAACGTATGCGCTCGTTTCTTATTGGCGCTTTGAGAACGGAATGCGCACGCTTTACGATATGCGCGGAGCACAGTCGGACTCGGTGACTGAGGCTATCGTGGCAGCAACGGAGGCGATCAATGATATTCCCGACCCGTCATCGCCCGACTATAAGGAGAACCTGAAGAGTGCTCTTGAGATCTTCCGAAATGTTCCCGAAAGTGAGCGGCGCTATGTGAAGAATTACTCCGAGCTTGCTGCGGCACTCGATCTGATCGGCGGTGAAGGAGCGCTTGATACGGATACACCGTACATCATATCCATATCCGTGAGTACGCCGCCGGATAAGACAAGGTACTACGAGGGTGATGATTTCGACCCCGCAGGTATGACTGTGACTGCAACCTACAGCGACGGTACCGTGGCTGAGCTTAACGGATACGGGCTGTCGGTCAAGGGAAAACTGGAGCTTGGCACCGATACAGTGTACATCACGTACGGCGTGCTCAGAACCTCAATCAATATCGAGGTCAGGGAACATATGCCGTGGAGCGGAGAGGGCACTGAGGAGGAACCGTACATCATTGAAACTGCAGACGACCTTGTGGATCTCAGACTCTACGTTTATAATAAACGGATGAATACCGCGGGCGTTTGGTTTGAGATGACTGATGACATCAATCTGGAAAACGTATCGGATTGGAGAGGTATCGGAGACAGTGTCACTGAGGGCTTCCGGGGTCACTTTAACGGCGGCGGACATTCTGTGTGGAACATAAACGGTTCAACATACAACGCCTGCGGACTCTTCGGCTGTCTCGGAGACGGAGCGGTTATTGAGAATCTTACGGTTGCAA
This sequence comes from uncultured Eubacteriales bacterium, assembly GCA_934446485.1. Lineage (GTDB taxonomy): Bacteria > Bacillota > Clostridia > Oscillospirales > CAG-272 > RUG11130. Next base: position 1,405 of record CAKSEM010000227.1, read on the forward strand.
GCGGCAATCTCGGCGGCAGCTACAATTTCAGCATCGGTGCAATTGCAGGAAAGATTGCATCGAATGCATCGGCAACGATCAGAAATTGCCACAATTATGCTTCACTTCGCGGCAGCTGGGGCATCGGCGGCATACTCGGTCAGGTTGAAGACGGAGCGAGAGCCGTGGTTGAGAATTGCTCAAATTACGGAACGGTTACGGCGTCATACACCGGAGGCGGTATCATAGGGCAGGTAGGTCCCAACCGCTGGAGATCGAACGGTGCTTCGGCAGAGATCGACAGCTGCTATAACTCCGGTAAGATCGGCGGCATTGGCGAATGGGGCATCGGCGGTATCGTCGGCAGCTGGCGCCTTTGCGGAGATGATGCTAAAAATACGATTAAGAATTCATATAACGCAGGAACGGTCGCTGATTCCGAGGCTGCGGGAGCCGTATTCGGAAGTGCGGCGAACACGAGCGTTGCTTTTGAAAATGTACACTATCTAAATACCTCGAATGATAAGGTAAGCGGAGTGTTCACTGACGACGGATCCGACACGGAAGGCGTGATCGTCGGGCAGGCGATCGGAAACACAGATTCCGAGATGAGAGAGTCGGCGTTCGTCTCCGTGCTCGGCAGCGCATTTGCAGAGGATACAGACGGTATCAACAGCGGATATCCGATTATAGGTCAGCAAAAGGCGCCGGGCAAAGAAGCTCCTGTGCGTGCCGGACTTGAGATAGGCACGGCGGAAGAGCTTGCAGCGTTTGCGGCAAGAGTCAATGCAGGTGAGAGCTTTACCGGCAAAACGGTGGCGATGACTGCAAATATCGATCTCAGTAACATCTCTGACTGGACTCCGATAGGCAAGTCGAGCCGTTGCCAGTTTGACGGCACATTCGATGGACAGTATCATGTAATAGACAACCTTTATTCCGCCGCCGGAGGGCTGTTCGGATATGTCTGCGAGAACGCAGTTATAAAGAACGTCGGAGTGGGCAGCGGAGAGATAGGCTCATCCAATGTTTCATTCATGGGCGGCATTGCAAGATGGAGCAACGGTGCTGATTTCATCAACTGCTGGAACGGTGCCGACATCTATTGCAGCGGCTACAGCGGAGGTATAGTCGGAACTGTGCGTGACGGCGGTGAGAGCAAGATCACAGGCTGTTATAATAGGGGAGATATATATGCTTCCGACGGCGCGGTCGGAAGTATCACAGGACAC
>CAKSEM010000228.1 GCA_934446485.1 uncultured Eubacteriales bacterium
GGGTACGCATTCATATTTGCCGGAGGACTGCATATAACCGACTTTGACAGTGATGGGATCCCGACGGTAAGCGAGAATCTGCCTTCCGCATTCTCAGATCTTGCCGATCGCATCTCCGCCGTGTTCGGCGACGACACTTTAACGTGCATTCAGCGTGTCTCCGGCAGCACCGCTGAGGACATCGACGAAAAGTACGGTGTCGATGACCTGTACGATATGTTCAGAGACGGCAGAGTACTCTTTTGGTTCGACAACTCAGACCGCATTTCGGATTTCCGCGAGGATGACGTAGAATTCGGAATACTTCCTCTGCCTAAAGGCGAAGGTATGTCCGAATACCGCACCGTTGGTTGGGACAGCGCAGCGGTATACGTACCGCGCGGAGCGCATGACACTTCAATGGCCGACAGAGTTATCGAGGCAATGGCAGCGCTCTCGCAAAAGTACCTGAAAAGCGCCTTCTACGACAAGCTGCTGAAGGGACGGAGCACGTACGACTCGGAGTCACGCGACATGATCGACATTATATTTGCAACGAAGCACGGAGATCTGATCGAGAGCTTTTCAGGCGGTGACATGAACTCCAGAGGGGATTTTCTCAATCTTATCGAACGCGCCGTCACAGACGGAAACGACTCTCTCGCGTCATCATACCGAGCATGTGCAAAGCTGATTAACGCAAACATACGTCAGACCGTCAAGAGCATCAGCAAGTGACCAGTGAGCAGTGAGCAGAATCCGAAATTGACCGTGCACAACCGGCGGGGCATTGCCGCACCGTCTCAATAATAAGCATTGCGGGCATCACCGTAACGGTGATGCCCGCAATGTCTTTATTCGAGGTTCAGCCTCTTTTTAAGGTTCGTCTGCGCTATCACGTAGAACACAGCACTCCATATGACTGCAAGCAGTATCGACGCCCACAGGACCCAGTGAAAGCCTGAATTAAACATTAACCTGACTGCCGATTCATCGTAGTCATTCGGATTGAACGATATCGACGCAACCAATGCCACGATATTCGTTATAAATCCGCGAATCATATTGAACACAAAGTACCATACGACCGACATCAGGACACGCTTCTTTGCCCTCTGCCCCATGGTCATAGCGGCGTACGCCATAAGGTACGATGCCACTACCGATGTGAGCAGCGTGAGTATTATCTCGATCACGTACAGAGCTGCCATGCCGGAACCGATGCCAAAGTAATCTAAAAAGCTGCGTATGTTGGTCTTTGAATTCCCGAGTATCGTCCAGAATTCCGCATAGCCGCTCCACAGTATGAAGAGCGACAGAGCCATAATGAACGTTGACAGTATCGACACTGCCGTGCCGCACACAAGTTTGCATACAATGTGCGTTGATGTTTTCACGGGAAGCGTCATGCTCAGGTAGCCCTCGGCACTGAGCAGATGGCGGTAAAACCGCACAACAACAAGTGCAAATGTCAGACACGTTATCGCTATGAGTGAGACCACATATGCGAACATAAGCAGCGAGTTGATGAGCGCATACATAACCGAGCCGCCTGCCGCACCTGCGAGAGATTGGCTTATGCGCAGCAGCAGCGACAGCGCGATGCATATTATGTTAAGCGGGAGAATTACACGCAGCAGCGCGATAAATTCATGTTTATATAGTTTTCTTACCATTTGTATACCTCCCTGAACAGAGCGTCAACGCTCCGTCCCTCAGTCTCACGGATCTCCTCCGCACTGCGATACATCTCGATCCTGCCTGATTTTATGAATATGACATCGTTCAGTATCGACTCAACATCCGCTATAAGATGCGTCGAAATTATAACCGTTGAATTCTCGGCATAATTAGATATGATCGTGTGAAGAATATAGTCGCGCGTTGCGGGATCGACGCCGGCGATCGGCTCGTCGAGCAGGTAAAGCCGTGCGTCGCGGCTCATCGTCAGGATGAGCGATACCTTTTCACGGTTGCCCTTTGAAAGTGTCTTGATCTTAGAGTTCAGGTCAATTCCGAGAGTTGTGATCATCGATTCGGCACGCTCACGGCGGAAGTCCTCAAAAAAGTCCCCGTAGTAGACAAAAGCCTGCGAAACTGTCATCCACTGCGGCAGAAAATCGCGGTCGGGAAGATATGAGACGAGTTTCCGGGTTTCGACTCCCGGTGCCATACCGTCAATCAGTATCTCTCCCGAGGTCGGGGTCAAAAGCCCCGTCGCAAGCTTTATAAGCGTCGTCTTTCCGCTCCCGTTCGGACCGAGCAGCCCGACGATACGTCCGCTCAGTATCCCGAGATCAACGGAGTCAAGCGCGGGCACACCGTGAACATATTCCTTAGTCAGCCCGCGAAGCTCCAGAATGTACTTGTTTTCCATCAAATGTACCTTCCTTCCGATTTATTATTCAGATTCCATAGTATGACGAAGGGCGTCGATAACCGATGCATCGCTGTAACCGAGCTCCCTCATTCGCGCAAGGAAATCCCGACACAGCTCCGACGACATAGTCTCAGTAAGGTTCCGTCTCACATCGTCGCCGTCACAAACATACCGACCGTCGCCGCGCCGTGTTTCGAGTATTCCCTCAGCTTCAAGCTGTGACAG
>CAKSEM010000229.1 GCA_934446485.1 uncultured Eubacteriales bacterium
GCGTTTTCTTCAAGATCCGCTTCGGAAACTGCAGCGTTTGCGATGAATTCCGGACTGTTTGACGGGTTGTATCTCGTGCTTGCTTTTGCGGTTCTTCCCGCGGTGACGGAGGAGTTTCTCTTCCGAGGTATCATCATGACTGAGTACGGCTCGCTCGGTGTCATATGTGCGGTAATAATGAGCTCGATAACATTTGCAATGTCACATATGTCACCCGTGAGACTGCCGGAGTATCTGTTTTGCGGGATAGTGCTTGCACTGCTTGCCTACGCTTCACGTTCTATAATAGCGTCGATGGCAGCACACACTCTGTATAATGCGGTAGTGATATTTTTTGAGGATCACGTCATACGGATAGCGGAGAAACAGAATATCAGCAGTATACTCTTCGTTATCATATCGGCGGTGCTTGCACTGACGATGGCGGCGGTGTTCGCTTTTGAAGCTTCGGGGCTGTACCGAGGATACGGTGCGGACAATGTGCCGTCCGATCATCTTCCGAAAAAACCGACGGGCTTACCGACTGCGCTCATCGCATCGCTGCTGTCTCCGTCATTTTTGCTCCTCACGGTAATGTACATAGTAATTGCGGTGGTCAGGTCATAGTTCATTTCTACGGTTTGACACAGATTAAGAAAGGGTGGATCACTTATGGATATGCGCGGTAATAATGATGGGCAAGCGCCCGATCGCCGCCGTCCCGATAACGGACAGGCAGGTGGACTTGACAGGGCAGAATACCGCTCGGATGTCGGACAGGCAGGTGCTGACGACGGTGCGGTACGCCGCCCTGCGCAGACTCCCGGTGCATCCGGTATTCGCCGCGTTCACGGAGATGGTTCTGCCGGGCGCGATGCGCAACCGATGAGAAATCGACGCAATCCGCACCCGCAGCAGAACCCGGATGACTGCGCAACGCGGATCAGCAATGTGACGAGATCGTCCGGCAGTGCTGTGCGTCCGGATGTGCGCAGCGCATCAGCACCTCGCCGTGCCGCGCCTAAAGGAAGCGGCACCGAGGCAGGAAACACGGTGGTCGGGATCATAAAATGCATATCTTATATTACCGTTGTTTTCGTAATTGCGGCGATAATATCGACATTCGTTATATTCGTTGCGAATGATATGTACGGCTTTGTCAAATCAGATGAGGCGATAGAAATTGAGATTCCCGAGAATGCGACGGTCGGAGATATTGCCGATATTCTTCATGATAACGGGATCATAAAGTACAAGGGCATATTCAAAAGCTACGCAAAGCGCAAGGATGACGGGAAGGGTTTCAGCGCCGGTACGTATACGGTATCTCCGATGTCGAGCTACAGCGACCTTCTTGGAAAATTCAAGGCAAAAAAGGTCAACGGGGTATCCACGATAACTATCCCCGAGGGCTACACGACTGACGAGATCATCGACCTTCTTGTAAAGAACGGGATCGGGCAGAAGGAAAATTATATCGATGTCATAAACAACTACGACTTTGACTATTGGTTTATCGACGAGCTCGGAGATGATTGGGCGAAGGACGGGCGGTTCTATCGGCTCGACGGATACCTGTTCCCGGACACCTACCAGTTCTACAACGCTTCAAGTGAGGCTACGGTAATAAACAAACTGCTTGCAAGGTTCAAGACGGTCTTTACGCAGCGTTACAGAACACGCGCGGAGGAGCTCGGATATTCGGTTGACGAAGTTCTGATCATTGCGTCCATGATTGAGAAGGAAGCGGGGACACAGGCGGATTTCTCCAACATATCGTCGGTATTCCACAACCGCCTGATGAACAGTGCACAGTATCCGTATCTCAACAGCGACGCTACGGTTATGTATGCTATCCAGCATGCAACCGGGCAGCGCCCGAGCTTGACCGGCGAGGATATGAACTACGATTCGCCGTACAATTCATATACGCACGCGGGGCTCGTCCCCGGACCTATTGCAAATCCCAGTAACAGTGCGATACTTGCGGCGCTGAATCCGCCGGAGACGTCATACTATTTCTTTGTTTCGTCCGATACACAGACGTATTTCTCGACGACGAAAGAAGAGCACGATATGTACGTTTATCAGATTGCAAAGGAACGCGAAGCTCTCGCCGAAACGGGCGGAAATTAAAAAAGGACGCGATGCCGCGGCATCGCGTCCTTTTGGTTATTCGTCGGCATGTTCATTTTTCAGCAGGTCGCGAATCTCACGGAGTATGTCGTCCGTGGTCTCGGCTTTATCCTCTTCTTTCGGTTCTTCCGGATCTTTGGATCGGATAAACCGTTCCTTCGCGAGAAGAAGTATTTTCAGAAAAACAAATATGCAGAATGAAATCAACAGGAAGTCGATTACGGTTTGTATGAATACACCGTAGGTGAGCGCGGCTTCGGCGCGCACGACCTCTCCGGCATCGTTTACGACGGCTTCGCGTATGACCCATTTCAGTGAGCTGATGTTTGTGCCGCCGGCGATGAGTCCGATGAGCGGCATTATGATGTCTCCGACGAGACTCGATACGATCTTGCTGAATGCTCCGCCGACGACAACGGCGACCGCCATATCAATGACGTTTCCTTTGGCTATAAA
>CAKSEM010000230.1 GCA_934446485.1 uncultured Eubacteriales bacterium
TTGCAAGTCCGATGCCCATCTTGTCCTGACCTGCGCGGGTCTTGGGCTCGATAGCAACTCTGATGACGGGTTCCGGGAACTCCATCGACTCAAGTATGACCGGATGCTTTTCGTCGCAGAATGTATCACCGGTCGTCGTGTACTTGGTAGCGACGACGGCAGCGATATCACCTGCGTAGCAGCAGTCAAGGTCGGTACGATCGTTAGCATGCATGAGGAGGATACGTCCGAATCTCTCTCTCTTGTCCTTCGTTGAGTTGTAAACGGTGGTGCCTGCGGCAACCGAACCGGAGTACACTCTGAAGAAGCAGAGCTTTCCTACGTACGGATCCGTCATGATCTTGAATGCGAGGGCAGAGAAGGGCTCCTCATCTGACGGATGCCTGTCCTCTTCCTCGTTTGTGTCGGGGTTCACGCCCTTGATAGCCGGAATGTCGGTCGGAGCCGGCATATAATCGATAATGGCATCGAGGAGCTTCTGAACGCCCTTGTTCTTGTAGGAAGTACCGCATACAACGGGGACGATCTTGTTCGCGATGGTTGCTGCACGCAGTGCGCGCTTCAGTTCATCGACGGAGATTTCTTCTCCCTCGCAGTATTTGTCAAAGAGAGTCTCATCCGTCTCGCAGATGGATTCGACCATTGCATCGTGGTACTCCTGAGCCTTATCCTTCATATCATCCGGAATCGGCTCAACGCGCATATCCTTACCGAGGTCATCATAGTAAACGTCAGCCTCCATCGTCATCAGATCGATGATGCCTCTGAAGCTCGACTCAGAGCCGATGGGCAGCTGAATCGGAACTGCGTTTGCCTTGAGGCGATCCTTCATCATGTCTACGACATGGTAGAAGTCAGCGCCCATGATGTCCATCTTGTTGACATACGCCATTCTCGGGACTCCGTACTTGTCGGCCTGTCTCCAGACGGTCTCCGACTGAGGCTCGACGCCTCCTTTTGCGCAGAGAACGGTGACAGATCCGTCGAGCACTCGGAGCGAACGCTCGACCTCAACGGTGAAGTCGACGTGTCCCGGGGTGTCGATGATGTTGATTCGCGTATCTTTCCAGTAGCACGTGGTAGCGGCGGAGGTGATGGTTATACCTCTTTCCTGCTCCTGTTCCATCCAGTCCATAGTAGCGGCGCCCTCATGGACCTCGCCTATCTTATGGGTCTTACCGGTGTAGAACAGTATCCGCTCGGTCGTGGTAGTCTTACCGGCGTCTATGTGAGCCATGATGCCGATATTTCTGGTACGCTCAAGTGAATATTGCCTTGGCATTGTGTAAATCTAATCTCCTTTGTCGGACCCTGATTCAAATGTGACCGATCCTATGCGGAGCAAACCGCACGGCAGTCAACGGAATCAATATCTGAAGTGAGCAAACGCCTTGTTGGCCTCTGCCATTCTGTGGGTGTCTTCCTTCTTCTTGAACGCTCCGCCGGTGCTGTTCTTAGCATCCATGATCTCTCCGGCGAGTCTTTCAGCCATCGTCTTCTCGCTTCTGGTGCGCGAATATGCGACGAGCCAACGCAGACCGAGCGTCTGGCGTCTCTCGGGTCTGACTTCGATCGGAACCTGGTAGTTCGATCCGCCGACACGGCGAGCCTTGACCTCAAGAACGGGCATGATGTTCTCGAGAGCGTCGTTGAACACCTCGAGCGGATTCTGTCCGAGCTTCTCTTCGATCTGTGCGAATGCATCGTACACGATCTTCTGAGCAACGCCCTTCTTGCCGTCATACATTACATTGTTGATGAGCTTTGTGACGGTTTTTGAATTATACAGGGGATCCGGCAGCACATCTCTTTTTGATATCTGACCTCTTCTCGGCACTGTAACTTCCCTCCTTCATTAAAAATATGATATCACAGGTACTCGAAAATAATTTCCGTATGTGCGGTTGCTGTCAGCTGAATAAACATTTATTACAGAGCAGCGGTGACACATGCATGGTGACGTGCGAATTACTTTTTCTTTGCACGCTTTGCGCCGTACTTTGAACGGCTCTGGTTCCTGTTTGCGACGCCCTGAGCATCGAGCGTGCCGCGGATGATGTGGTAACGTACACCGGGAAGGTCACGTACTCTTCCTCCGCGGATCAGAACGACAGAGTGCTCCTGAAGGTTATGACCGATTCCCGGAATGTAGCAAGTAGCCTCCATACCGTTCGTAAGTCTGACTCTGGCGATCTTACGGAGAGCCGAGTTCGGCTTCTTCGGGGTCGTCGTCGTGACCTTCGTGCAAACTCCGCGCTTCTGCGGGCTGCTCTGATCCGTAGCACGGTTCTTCAGAGTGTTGAAGCCCTGCTGCAGGACCGGTGACTTAGACTTGTAGGTCTTGTCCTGTCTGCCCTGTCTGACAAGCTGGTTGAGTGTTGGCATGTTCGTCCTCCATTTCTTAAGTAATAAATGTTTATTGATACCCCGTCCGGAAGAGATACCGTCGGGATATTATTGCCGCCGCAGGTCAAATAGATACAACTATCCCATAGGCGTACAGCTTATTATATCATTTTGAAAATTGTTTGTCAAGCGTAAAAGCGCAAAACTATTTGC
>CAKSEM010000231.1 GCA_934446485.1 uncultured Eubacteriales bacterium
CGGTACGGCTACGACGCCGAGATGTGCATCTATGCTAAGGACGAAAACGGGAAGATCGTTCCGTCCGATATGAACAAGCTCATGGCAGAGGTCTCCGCCGACCTCGGCATGACCGGTGACTCGGCATCTATGTATACATCGTCAACATTCTCTTCTATGTCATCGTTCGATGTATGGCAGGAACTGCTGCCCGGCGAGAACGGAGAGGCGGTCAGCCCCTCCGTGAAGGATAGCTATGAGCTTGAATACGGACGTTGGCCGGAAGCATATGACGAGGCAGTGCTCGTCGTAAGCCGTGACTGTGAGCTCAGCGACTATGTCCTGTATGCGCTCGGTTTCAAGCCGTACGACGAGATGGTTGAGCTCATGCGATCATCGATTACCGGAGATACAGCAGAGGAGAGCCGGAGCTTACAGTGGACATATGACGATATACTGAGTACGGAATTCCGCCTTGTAATGCCGTCCGACAAGTTTCAGCGGCAGGATGACGGAACTTACGTCGATCTCAGTGCAACCGAAGCGGGGCTTTCTTACCTGTACGGAAATGACGATATTTCAATGCCGATAAGGCTTGTCGGAATAATACGCTCAGATGACGACACAAGTGCCATGCTGACCGGAGCAGTCGCATATACCGCAGCGCTTACGGACCGTGTTATCGAATATGCAAAGAACAGCGATACAGTGCGCGAGCAGGCGGAAAATCGGGACACCGATATCATAAGCGGACTCCCGTTCCGCGTCTCGGGAGAGGAGTTGTCGGAGGCAGATCGAGCAGAACGTATAAGCGCATATATGGAGTCGCTTGAGATTCCGGATCGCGCCGAGTTGTATCGCGAGATAATGACAACACCTGACGATGACTACATTGACGGTACGCTTGACGAGTATCTGGCAAACACGCCGCGGGATACGCTTGAGGACATGATCGTTAACGGATATGCTCAAAAAATGGGTTCGACCGATACTGCCGATGTGCGCTCGTACCTTGATGAAATGGACGACGCGGCGTTTGAAAAATTCTTCCGCGAGAATGCACGTGATGCCGTGTCGGAACGGTATTCCGAAACCGTCGGCGCACAGTTGTCGGTAATGAGCGACGATGAGCTTGTCGCCGCATTTGAGAGTGCAGAGCGCTCGGCGACCGAGCTTGCTGCGATGTATGACCGCTATATGCCGAGCGAGTTTTCCGATTCGACGTATGACGCTAATATGAAGCTCTTCGGATATGTCGATGAGGCGCAGCCCAGTTCAGTGAACATTTACGTTTCGACCTTCAGCGATAAGGATCACGTAACTGAGATAATAAGGAATTACAACGAGAGTGTTCCGGAGGAATCACAGATCAAGTATACGGATTACTTTGAGCTTCTGATGTCGTCGATATCTACGGTTATCAACGCGATCTCATATGTGCTCGTAGCATTCGTTGCGATTTCGCTCGTAGTTTCATCCATAATGATAGGTATTATCACGTATATTTCGGTGCTTGAAAGGACGAAAGAGATCGGTATACTGCGCGCTATCGGGGCATCGCGGCGCGATATATCGCGTGTCTTCAATGCTGAAACGCTCTCAGTCGGGTTTACTGCGGGAGTGCTCGGCATCATAATTTCGCTGCTTCTCATCATTCCGATCAACATAATAATCCACAACCTCGTCGGAACTACGGATCTCAGCGCACAGCTTCCGATAGTCGGAGCTGCGGTACTCGTCGGTATAAGCATGCTTCTGACATTCATAGCGGGACTCATACCGTCTCGTATTGCGGCGCGGCGTGATCCTGTCGTGGCACTGCGCACGGAGTAAGCTGTCTTCCGCAGGACGATTCGGCTCGGGATCACCGGCTGCCGTGCGATACGCTTGCCAGTAGTTATTTTCAGTCTGTCACTTTTAATAAATAGAGAACAGCCCGTCCGCGCTTTATACGCGGGTGGGCTGTTCTTACAGTTCTAAAATCTACCGTCGGTACTGTCGGATAAGGAGAGCTGAGTTAAGAGGTAGGTAGGCGAAGCTCGTTGATCGAAGTACGTACGGAGAAATGCCGACAGAGGAAGCGCCGTGCGGCTTATCTTTCAAAGGCGTGGCAGATCTGTCGGAGTTATGGCATCGGTGAGCTTTAAGCTGTCGATCCGCCGTCATCGTTCTGCGCTTCCGGATGGCTCCGGTTTAGGTCCTGCCGCGCCGTTCATTCTTCGGGTATTATCAGTCCGTAGGTATTGTCGTGACGGCGATAAGCCACGCACATCTTTGATGAGTCGGCATCGAGGAACAGATAGAAATTGTGATTCAGAAGGTTCATCTGCAGGATCGCTTCCTCAAGCGTCATCGGACGGATAGGATAGGATTTTCTGCGAATGTCGAACTTGATCTCTTCCTCAACGTGGGATTCTGCTTCTTCCGGAACCGAAATTGCAGACTTCATCTTTTTTTCCAGGCGAGTTTTATTCTTTCTGATCTGTCTCTCTATTGCCTCAAGGCATTCGTCGAGCGATGACTGAAAAGAATCTCCCGCCTTTTCGGCTCTGAAAATAGTTCCATTGGAGACTATAGTGA
>CAKSEM010000232.1 GCA_934446485.1 uncultured Eubacteriales bacterium
CTCTCGGACGGATCCGATTCGCCCGGTGCGCACTCCAAGACGACGTGCGAGCCCGGCTGACCTTTTACATGGAACCACCAGTCCGAGCGATGTGCGAGCTTCGTTGTGAGGTAATCGTTTGCCGTGTTGTTCTTGCCGCACAGGACTGTGTGACCGTCTCGGGTGCGGAAGCGCATGACGAGCGGTGCGGGTCTCCGCCGCTCTGTATAATTCTTCATTTTTGAAGCGAAGCCGCTGTGGTACAGCTCTGCACGAATCTCGGAAAGCTCACGTTCACCTACGGCACGGTTCAGTGCGTCACGCACCGTGGCGAGATATCGAAGGTCGTCCTCCGACTTTGCGATCTGCTCGGTGAGGTGTACCCGAGCGCTCTTGGCTTTGTTGTATTTCTTGTAGTAAAGCTGGGCGTTCTGCGCCGGGGTCAGACGTTCGGACAGCGGCACGGTAACATTCTCACCCGTCTCCCAATCCGTGAGTACGGCTTCCTCCATGCCGCGCCGCAGCATATATATAGAACCGGTAATGAGGTCTCCGAACCGTCGGTAATCGTCGCCCATGGCACATCTACCAAGCTCTTCACGCTGCAGTGCGATCTTGCGTTCGGTGCGTGATTCGGCATTCGACAGTATGCGGAATATATCGGATGCCTTGCGGCGAAGCCGTTCTTCGGCTGCGCGCTTCAGATAGAATTCATCTATCGCTTCGCCGATAGACGGATATACCGTGACCTCGGCACTTCCGCTGTACTGGGTGAGCTCAGTGTACATATACTCTATCGGAACACCGTCCGCGCCGCGTGCGACCGATGAGCGGTGTCCGCCGCTGTCTGATTCGCGCATTACTGCGGTCAGGACGTCAAACAGACGCTCTCCGCACTCGGAGAGTGTTGCGTTGACGTCTCCTGCCGTTCTGTAGACAATCTCACGTGCGCTGACGGCTGCTATTCCCGCAAAAGTCGAGGAGATAAACTTGACCGCAGGGCGTTCACCGTCTGCAGCGGCAGCGGCAGCCATGAAATCTCTCCGCTCGAGCACGGTCGGATCTAGCTTGTCCTGCTTTGGCGGAAGGGTATATGTCATGCCGGGAAGCAGCTGACGCACGGTACTTGCCGAAAAGTCGATCGGTTTCAACACTCCCGTAATACGGTCGTCGGAATCGGTGACGATTATATTGCTGTACTTGCCCATGAGCTCCGCTATAATGCTGCGCTCGGTGCGGAAGCCCATGTCGTCCCGACATTCAAATACGAGCCGTGCCACGCGTTCTCCGCCCGGCTGCTCTGTGCGCACGAGCCTGCCGCCGGTAAAGTGTTTGCGGAGCATCATGCAGAACATCGGCGGCGTTGCGGGATTTTCGACCCGTATGCCGGTCAGATTCATTCTCGGACACGAAGACCCCGCGTTTATGAGCAGCCTCATTTCCGAGCCTGCGGCTCGAATTACGAGTACGACCTCGTCGCGCTCGGGCTGATATATTTTTTCAATTCTCCCCTCAAGTGCTCGCTCGTCTATTTCGCGAACGACAGCGCGGAGAACACCTGCGTCGAATGCCATATTGTGAATGTTACCTTTCGGATAATTATCTGTAGAATACGAACGGTAGACGCCGTGCACACAGAGTGAAGCCCGCACGCAAGGCGCACTTCACCGACGCCGTGTTCCGTTCTTTGCAGCAGTAGATGATGCGGCTCTGCACGCCTGACGTGAGAAAATGCGATGCCAGCCCCGCCGCAGCGGTCGATCCGAAGCCGCAGCCGCGGTAAGCAGGAGCGCACTCTACGTATATTTCGGGGTCGCCGTCGTAGGTTATATCGTTTATTCCGGCAGCAGCGACGATCTTGCCGTTTCGGGTGACGGAGCAGAGAATATCGGATGTGAGGCTCTGCTCGGAGACCTCTGCAGGAAGGCGACTTGCTTCGTCGCCGGTCATGATAGCTGCGGATGTGATACCGGAGGTTGCAGGAGAGGTCATTTCGTATTCGAATATTACTTCGCGCTCTTCGCTCGGCTGCAGAAACCCGTGTGACGCCATGATGCGGCCGAGTGATGTATCAAATGCAGCCGAGCCGCTTTTCGTGAGCGGATCGGCACCCGAGTCCAAAAGCTCGCGTACGGCACTGCTGACTTCGCGATAACAGGTTATGACGGCTTCTCCGACCGACGGGGCGTAAACCTCTGCCGGAAGTGCGATCTCGCCGTTGTCGGACATCGCAAAGCTCTCAAGCTCCTCATCCTCAAGTCTGATGCTGTAATTTGTACTCATGAGTGATGCTCCGGAATCCGGTAGCGGTCTGCGTCGGTCAGACCGAGCAGTGCGACGGCGCGGCGGAATGCGCGCCCCTCGGGATAAAACTCGTCTCTGCCGTGCGCGTCGCTTCCGAGGAAGAAACGGCAGCCGGACTCCTTGGCTATCCGGTATGGGCGCAGCATATGCAGCATCTTTTCGTCATTCGGAGTGAAAGCGTCATGATTGAGCTCGATTCCGGCACCCAGTGCTGCCGCGCGGCGGACCAGCTCGCGGTAGACAGAATCTGGTATCTGGTCGATGATTTTCGGTTC
>CAKSEM010000233.1 GCA_934446485.1 uncultured Eubacteriales bacterium
GATGGCGACGCTCATCGGGAACCTCATCCGTGCCACCGAGAAGACTTGGCAGGGGTATATGCCGAAGGCGTCTGACAACAGTGTGATCTACGGCGCGAAGTACCTCTACTGGAGCGGAACACTTGTCCAAGGCTCTCTCTCAAACGAGCTTGATGAGAGCGGCAAGTACCCGTCACTGACAGTCTCGCGCGGCTCAGAGAGCACGCTCACGAGCCTTGATCCCGACGGAACGGTAGGTATCAGCCTGAGCGTAGCCGAAGTGTCACCCTCACAGTATCCGATAGTCAAGATCTGCTACTCTTACGGTGACAAAGTCGGCACCCCCGAGGCTCTGCTCACCGTAAATCGCACTGATGATCCGCCTCTTACGGAGGTCAACATCGGAAGCGATGACGACGGATTTGCTACAGCAACGTTCAATCTCACCGAAGCTCTCGCAGCATACGGCAGCTTAAATGAAGAGAGCGATCTCATTCATGTCCTGCTCCGTCCGTTCGCCGACACAGAATCTGACAGCTTCAATCTCAGATACATAGCACTCTTTAAGAATCAGAACGACGCAGATGCATTCGTTTCTCATTCACTCGACGATTATCTGAAAAATTACTACGTTTACACAAACATCAATTGGAATGAATTTACCGAAAGTGACCGCGCACACTATGACAGCATTTTGGACACGCGCATAAACGAGATATTAAATACTGAGTCTGCAGTAACACCTGAGGATATCACGTCTTCCGGCGGTAAGGTCTACTACGTCTCATCTCTGCGCGGTGACGACTCGAACGACGGACGCTCACCCGACAGACCGTGGCGCACACTTGATGCACTTTGGAGGGATCTCGGAAACGGAGATGCGATATCTATTCCGAGGCCCGGCGACGGCGTGTTCTTTGAGCGCGGCAGCATATGGTACGCAAAAAAGTACAACCAGGAATCGGTCACTTGCCTTGCTGCGGCGGACGGAGTCACATACGGCGCGTACGGCAAGGGAAATAAGCCAATCTTCACATGCGCCGTCGATCTGACCGATTCGGGCGGCAAAGGCGTTTGGCACAAAACGGATTACGACAATATCTGGGTACTCGACGAGCTCGATCCCAACCCGGATTTCAGAGGCAGCCGCGCAGAAATCGGAAATATCGTATTTAACGGCGGGGAGGCGCTCGGAATAAAGATCAACTCCTCAAATCCGGAAGACCCTTTCGGCCCGGATCGCACGGCAAGCGTCTTTTTGACGCTCGGATACAGCAGCGATACCGCATATGTATCGAACGGCGAGGAGATGTACCTGAGAGAGCCGACATCATGCGGAAATATCGGCGAAGCACTCGGACACAATCTTGAATTCTTCCACGACTTCAAGGAAGGACGGCTGTATCTCTATCTCGATCGCGGAAACCCTGCCGATGTGTTTGACGACATAAAGCTCTCGCGCGGAGGATATGTAGTTCTCGGCGGCAGAGAGGACGCAACGTTCGATAATCTTGCAATCATGTATTCCGGCAGATACGGAATGTCGGTCGGTCACGACAACCTCAGGATCACAAACTGCGAGCTCGGATACATTTCCGGATGCGAAGTCGAAACCGGGATTGAGGTATTCGGAGCATCGGACGGAACGTATATCGGCAACTCGTACCTCCACGATATCGGCGGAGCGCTTACGTGTCAGAACAGTCAGGTGACGAATACAACGAGCCACATTCAGAATGTCGAATACGACAGCTGCGTCGTCACGACATCCGTGACCGGAGCCGAAAACTGGAACACTCTCGGCAATATCGGAGATGACGGCATCGCTCAGAATCACATGATTAACCAGTATATACACGACAACATCTTTGCATACATGGGCTACAGCAAGACGAAGCTTATGCCTCCCGCGGCATTTGCGAGCGCTGTAAACAGCAGTATGTACAGTGAGATGGAAAACTGCGTGTTTGAAAATAACACTATCATGTACGGTTCGGGCTGGATGTTCTACGCATACCTTGCAACGGATACGCAGGAGCGCGGTTGGATCTGCCGCAACAACACATACATCGGCAATCCCGAACATATGAAGATGCAGTACTCATATGAAACGACCGATCGCATAAATCACAAGATGGGTAAAGGCAATCGGATCGATACACCGTACAACTACAGATATCTTGTTTATTATACATCGCACGGCGTTGACCCTGCCGGATCGTATTATTACTACGGCAGCGATATGGATAGACGGATCATAAACGACAGATTCGATGTAAAATAAAAACTACAGAGGGACGCTCCGCAGCGCGGAACGTCCCTCTGTTATTAAAAATCCAAGATTTTCGCGCATTCAAACGAAAGGATCCGCGGCACCGATCGGATGCCGCGGATCCTTTATGTCACTTAATATCAGGAAGGATTCCGCGCTCAACACAGTAGCTCGTCATAAAGAAGAGCCCTGCCTTTTCGGCATCGGTCAGTCCCGTGTAATAGCGGTACTTGCCGGACGGATCCATTCCACGTGCCGTAAGGAATTTTATATACCTCTCATTGTACGGCATGAAT
>CAKSEM010000234.1 GCA_934446485.1 uncultured Eubacteriales bacterium
ATTATCCACTGCCTTGATCAGCCCGATGCAGCCTACCTGAAACAAATCGTCGGGACTTTCGCGTTTTCCGGTAAACCGTTGGATAATACTCAGAACGAGTCTCAGATTTCCTCCGATCAGCGCGTCGCGTGCATTTGCGTCGCCGGCTTTTGTCCGTGCGAGCAGCTCGCACTTTTCGTCATCGCTGAGTGAAGGGAGATTCGAGGTATTCACCCCGCATATTACAACTTTGTTATATTGCATTTTGACCTCTGTTTGCGTGTATCTTACAAAACAGAGTATACCCATTTCCCGAGATGCCTTATACAGGCACCTGACGCCTCCCACATATTGCATATTGTCGATCGTCTGATGCCGTATGTCATGCCGCAGCTTTCATGCTTTCGACGTATATGCCGTAACCGCGCAGCGGATCGCTTACCATAACGTGAGTTACGGCACCGACGAGCTTGCCGTTCTGAATTATCGGACTTCCGCTCATGCCCTGTACGATGCCGCCGGTCGCCGCTATCAGATCATTATCCGTTACGCGTATTTCAAAGCTTGCCGGATTTTCCAGGATGTCCGTTTTTGTAATTTCTATAGAGTATTCGCGCACACCGTTTCCGTCTATCGTACACAGTATACCGGCATCCCCTTCGCACACATCACATCTGTGCCCAAGCTCCATTATTCCGTCGTCTTCGGGCGGCCTTTTCAGGTATCCGAATACTCCGTGCTCAGTATTTTTCAGTATAACTCCGGTGTTTGGTTCCGAAAAGTACCCGCGCAGCTCGCCGGGTGAACCGGCGGAACCTCGCTTGACACCGCATATATCAACGCCGCAAACGACACCGCGCGAGAGCTCGACGAGATGTCCCGAGTCGGCATCGCACACACCGTGACCGAGACCCGCGAATTCGCCGCTTTCCGGAAGAATGAAAGTTACGGTTCCGATCCCGGCAGTGCTGTCGCGCAGCCACATCCCCGTTTTGTATTTCCCGTCGCGCTCTGACTTTGACGGCTTCACTCTGACCGTCATTTCCTCATCTCCGCGCCGAAGCTTTATCTCAACCTCGTCGGCGGATTTTTCGACCGCACCGACGAAATCCTCAGATGAACGTATTGCCTCGCCGTTTATTTCCGTTATAACGTCACCTTCGTGTATGCCGGCGTCGAAAGCCGGTGTGCGTGAGCCGTCAGACGTATCGACGTCGGAAAATCCGACGACAGTGAGCCCGTCGGTATACATTTTGAGTCCAAACGGCATTCCGCCCGGATATGCCGATTCGGCAGATTCGATTTTTTCCCTTGGTTCCTGCCCCTCAGCTTCGATTCGCGCTGCAAAGCCGCATACGGCGGTCGCTGCGACCACGAGTGCGGCAAGTCTTATCCTAAATGTTGATGCTTTCATTAATCAGTCCGCCTTATAAAAAATCCGGATCGGCTCCGGTCAAAATCATGCTGTGATTCATTTCACGTATTCATTCTTTGCATCGCCGCAGGATATATGAGAAGTAAAATTTCTGCTCTCAGTTTATTTTTGCCTTACTTTAGGTGCGTATGTTCGATCCGGGATTTTTGAACGGGAAATTTTATGTGTATCTGCAAATTTATCAACATTTCTAAAAAATTGTTCTTGATTTTACACAGAAAATATGATAATATTTATTTACATAACTGCGTTAGTATACGCAGAAATCGGAGGAATCAAATATGAAGAAGAGAATTTTCAGCGCATTGCTGACCGTTGTGCTATTGCTCAGTGCTGTTGTAACGATACCCACAGCAGCTGCAGAGCTTCCTTTTAAGGATGTTGAGCACAGTTGGTATTACGACGCAGTGGCGGCCGTCTATGAGGCGGGAGCTATGAAAGGAAAGGCGCCGGATATGTTTGAGCCGTTTGCCAGCATGACTCGCGCGGAGTTTGTTCAGCTGCTTGCAAATCTTTCGCATGTTAACACTAAACTTTACGTCGAAAAGTGCACATTCAGTGATGTGCGCCCAGATAAGTGGTACGCAGGTGCGATCGGTTGGGCACAGCAAGAAAAACTCGCCGGAGGATATCCCGGCAATAAGTTTAAGCCTGAGCAGGCAGTGAGCCGTGAAGAGCTCGCAAAGCTTTTCCTCACTTATATCGAATATGCCGACATATATGTTCCGGAAGCTCCGCTGGTAGATCACTTTGAGGATGCCGACGACATTCAGAGTTGGGCTGTACCGTATGTTGAGAAGCTGAGGCTCTCAGGGCTTATGGCAGGTGACGCGAACGGGAACTTCCTTCCGAGCAAGACCGCAAACCGTGCTGAGGTTGCAACGCTCACTATGAGATTCCTGCCCTATATGAATGATGTCAACATAGACATATCTCTCGAGAAGTTTGAAAAGAGCGTCTGCAAGGCTCACAGCGCCCATCACTTCTATACGGGCGACAATGAGAGCTTTACTGCTGAAAATATTTCAGCTTACATACTCGCACAGATGGGTCTTGACCTTCCCGAGTATGAGGGACGTTACAGTGTAGTTCTCGACGCTCAGCAGATAAGCGAGATGGCTT
>CAKSEM010000235.1 GCA_934446485.1 uncultured Eubacteriales bacterium
GTGCCTTGATAGTTCGGATCGCCGAACGACGCGCCGACAGGCAGGTAGAGAAGGCAGTAAAAAAATACATTCCGTTATACGTCAGTTTTGACGGGATGGGGAAGTGAATCGGAGGCTTGTTATGGGACGGATATCGAGGAGTATCTTTGTTAAGCTTGCAGCTATAGTATTTGCCGGCTTCTGCATCGTTACTATCGTACGGCTTCAATTTAAGAACAACGACATTAAGAGCGATATTGCCGACAAGAGCGTTGAGCTTGAAGCTGCCGAGAACAATAACGAAGAATTGAAGCGTCAGCTTGACGATCCGGTTGACGATCAATATGTGCGTGACATTGCAAGGGATAAGCTGGGACTCAGACTTCCGGAGGAGATAGTCGTATACAGCGATAAGTGATATATGGACCAAAAAAGATCACACGCAGTGCGCGTGTGATCTTTTTTGCATAGTCAGTCGACCTTGTAGGTTTCGTCGAGCTGCCTCAATTCACGGAAAGTGTCGATTTCCACGATGTCATCGAAGGAGCACTCCCTGATGGCTATTTTGTATTCATCGATAAAGTATTCGAGAGCAACCTGATCCCAATATCTCTCTTTGCCGCCCGGAGACTGATAGATTTTCTCAACGTGGCTTGCGAGTTTTGCGCCGTCCTCGGCATTCCAATAGGATATGCCGAACATATGGTAGCAGTTTGTACCGCCGACCGACAGCTTTGAGATATATCCGTTCCTCGTTGTGAAGCACCAGTCGTCAGTCACGTCGACAGGTACTCCGATGTAGTTTGAAGAGTACTGATACTTGGTTATGAGAGACGGATTGTATAGGAGGAGATCCGCCTCGCAGACATAGGTATTCTGGAGAAGGTATCGAGCGCACATAATTGATGAGATGTTGTTTGCTTCGTTGTACGCCGGATTCTCTATGAACTTTATGTTCGGATACTTATAAAGGAGCTGGTCAAACTGCTCTGAGAGGTATCCGCGAATTATATAGATTTCTTCTATACCCGCGGCGACGACCGCATCGAGAAGACTGTCGATAATACGCTGACCGTGGACTCTGACGAGCGGTTTCGGGGTATTGAGAGTGATCGGTACGAGCCTTGAGCCGAATCCGGCAGCAATGAATATTGCGCGGCGAACGCGGTATGGCTCGAGTGCGGCAAGTCCTTCTTCCGTGATCTGCCCGCCGGAGATCAGACCGGCATCGGTGAGTCCGGAGATCGTTTTGTTGGCGGCGCCGAGCGACATGCCGGTGTTAGCGGCAATGGAGCGCTGTGATTCGCCTCCCGGCATCGCCTCAAGGCGAGCCAAAATATCAAACTGTTTCTTTGTCAGCATAAGTCGTATTAGTTGCCTTTCTGTCAAAATTCTTGCCTCTGCTGCGTTGATGTAATGACATTCGGCGCAGGATGTAGACTATCCCCTTCATCGCAAGGTTGATCGCAAGTATAAGGAGCGAAACGAACGCCGACGCTTCAAGAAGCATCTGTGCCTCAAACTGAGGGATCATCAGTGAGATCGGCTTCGTTTTGATGTTCGATAGGAACGCTACGGCTGAAATGGTCATCATTGAATTTACAAAGAAATAGGAGAACATTTCAATGAGCGTCGATCTCGTCTGAGGAATAATAACGTCGCGAATCATACGCAGCCTTCCGATTCCGAGCGTTGACCCGACCGATTCAAGGTTCGGGTTAAGCTTTTCCATGCTGTTGTAGATCATGAGGTACGGAGAGGAGAAGAAGTGGACGGTGTTGGCCATTATGAGGATTGCAAGGGTACCGTAAATGAAACTTCCGCTGAAGAATGTCACGTACGACAGACCGAGGACGATACCGGGGATTGCAAGGGAGAGAATTGACATGAGATGTAAAAAACCAGATCCTCGGCCCGGCGCACGTGCGGTCATGTACGCACAAACGAACGAAATTACGACGCCGACCACTGCGACGCACAGCGCTATGATAACCGAATTCAAAAGGTAAGTGTCGCCGCCCTTGCGGAATGTGCTTGCGACATTGTCGAGTGTGAATGTCGGATTTACGGGGTAGTTTTTTGTGAAGGCGAGACGCGTGAACGAAATTATCGGATAGAGCACACACACTGATATGATCGTGAGTGCCGTATACGACAGAGCCTTGACCCTCTTTTTGCATGACGGCTCAAACGGTCTCAGAATCGAGAGACTCCTACGATCTCCCTTGGACACAAGGTCGATGATAAATGCGATAACGGCGGGGATCAGCAGAATGAGTCCGTATACGCTGCCGTCTGAAAAGTTCTGTTGCCCGATGACTTCTTCGTATATGAGGACCGGCAGGGTCTTATACATACCTCCGATCATCAGCGGAACACCGTAATCAGTGACGATAAGCGTAAATGTAGCAAAGATCACGCTGATCATCGGCCGCCTGAGATAGGGAAGTGTGATCTGTGTAAACCTTCGGAGCGGCGGTATACCGAGCACCGCTGCTGCCTCATACGGAGTGCTGTCTTCGTATTTCAGAATGTCGGCTATCATGAGAT
>CAKSEM010000236.1 GCA_934446485.1 uncultured Eubacteriales bacterium
ATTCCGGAGATCGACGGCTTCAAGCCGTCGCACCGCAAACTGCTCTATACCATGTATAAGATGGGACTTCTGACCGGTGCCCGCACCAAGAGCGCAAATGTTGTCGGTCAGACGATGCGTCTCAACCCGCACGGTGACAGCGCGATCTATGATACGCTCGTCCGCCTTACGCGTGGTAATGAGGCGCTCCTCCACCCTTTTATCGATTCAAAGGGCAGCTTCGGCAAGCAGTACAGCCGTGATATGGCGTACGCCGCATCAAGATACACCGAGGTGAAGCTCGACCCTATTTGCAACGAGATATTTGCGGGCATCAACAAGGATGCGGTGGACATGATCCCGAACTATGACAACACCATGAAGGAGCCGTCGCTTCTGCCGACGACATTCCCAAATGTGCTCGTTTCACCTAATACGGGCATAGCTGTCGGTATGGCATCATCGATATGCTCATTTAACCTGGCGGAGATATGTGACGGCACCATAGCGCTTCTGAAAAGCCCGAAGATCTCGACCGACCGCCTGCTTGATATTATTAAAGCTCCCGATTTTTCAGGCGGCGGAAACCTTATCTACGATCGTGAGCAGATGCGTAATATTTTCGAGACGGGGCGCGGCTCGGTTAAACTGCGAGCACGATACACGTATGACCGCGACGCAGGCTGCATTGAGATACTCCAGATACCGTATTCAACTTCGATCGAAGCTATTATGAAGAAGATCACCGATCTTGTCAAAGAGGGTCGCCTGCGTGAGGTGACCGACTTCCGTGACGAGATCGACCTTAACGGCTTCAAGCTGACGCTCGACATCAAGAGAGGGACGGATCCCGATCAGCTTATGGCAAAGCTCTTCCGCCTGACTACGCTTGAAGACGACTTTGCGTGTAACTTCAATGTGCTCATCGACGGTGCGCCGCGACAGCTCGGTGTTCCCGGTATACTCACCGAATGGATCAGGTTCAGAGTCGATTGTTTGCGTCGTGAGCTCACGTTTGAACTTGGAAAGAAACGCGACAAGATGCACCTCCTTCGCGCACTCGGCAAGATACTTCTGGATATAGACCGGGCAATCGCTATTGTACGTGAGACTCAGCGAGAGTCGGATGTCGTGCCGCGTCTTATGGAGGGCTTCGGCATAGACGAGGTGCAGGCGGAGTATATAGCTGAGATCAAGCTCAGACACCTGAATCGCGAGTATATAATCGAGCGTATCCGTGAGATCGAAAGTCTTCAGGCAGAGATCGCAGAACTGGAAGCTACTATAGCAGATGATCTTAAAATCAAGGCTCGGATTATCGATCAGCTTCGTGAGGTCAAGAAAAAGTACGGCAAGCCGCGCCGCACACAGCTCATATATGCCGAGGATATAGTAGAAGCTCCGGATATTGACGCTCCCGAAAACTACAATATACGTGTGGTGCTGACTCAGGAGGGGTACTTCAAGAAGACAACGTATCAATCTTTGCGCGGTGCAGACGAGCAGAGGCTCAAGGACGGCGATGAAATACTCAATTCAGAGGACACCGAAAATGTGGCTGAGCTCATGTTCATATCCGACCGTGCGCGCGCCTATAAAGTCAAAGCTGACGATTTTGACCCCGTAAAGGCATCCGCTCTCGGCGTCTATATCCCTGCTAAGCTCGGGTTTGATGACGGCGAACGCCCGATACTAATGAAATCCATGCTCGGCGGATACCCTGCGAAGCACCATATTATCTACATCTTTGAAAACGGAAAGGGCGTCCGCATCCCTGTCTCCGCATACGACACGAAAGGGACGCGCCGCAGACTCACAGGAGCTTATTCCGATTCTTCGCCGGTCGTTGCGGCGATATATGAGACCGATCCGACTGACATTCTCATTATGTCGGGCGACGGTCGGGGAATACTCATAAATTCATCACTCATTCCGGAAAAGACGACACGCACCGCCTCGGGAGTGATTCTTTTAAGCCTCAAGAAGGCGCAGAAGGTGACAGCAGTGTTCCACGGAGAAGCGGCAAGAATGTATCCGCAATCCGTAAAATATAAGAAAACGAAGATCCCGTCGCCCGGTGTGCTCCCGCGGCAGGACGGTACACAGCTTACTATAGGTGAGTGATTCTTGAAATTCAGAGGGGAGGTATTGCAATGAAAGACAACAAGACTCGAAAGAAGGCTGACGGTACGAAGATGTCCAGCCGGATACTGGCGCTGATACTCGCGATACTGATGGTCGCAGGTGCTGCGTACTACACCTTCTATATGATAATGGCGTCGATTCCTCGCTGAGTGCCGGAGCATAGATGATCAAATAGAACCACCTTCATCACGTTTTTGAACTGCACACCATTTGTTAGACAATGCGAAATTATGTCAGGGGATGTGATGGTTCGTAAAAATGATGGATGCATCCGAGATTGACAATGTGATACAGGATCAGGCACGACGCCCTCCTTACGTTCGCTGCCGTCGATGCGGCAATAGGATTTTGCAACTTTATATCCATACGATAACAGTGATTC
>CAKSEM010000237.1 GCA_934446485.1 uncultured Eubacteriales bacterium
CGCTTATCTCGCACCGGAGGATACGGAGTACACGTACACCTACAAGGGTGAGTTTTCGCGGGAGAAATTCTTCGAATACATAAAGTCCATGGCTGACGCGACCGACTTCTTTGAGTCCGTTGAGATCGACGGAGATGCAGCGTTCTCGGGCAGCGAGCGCATTTGTTTCGGCTTCACGGCAGGCGATGAAATATACTATCGTACGTATCGGGTGACGTTCGTCGAGGGAGATCATGACAGCTCGCTGAGGGTTCGGATATTTGTGGCTCCCGACGGCGACGACACGGCAGAGGGAACGATTTACGAACCGCTCAAGACGCCTGCGGCGGCTGTTGCGCGTGTGCGCATGACGGATACGGACGCGCCGATCAGCGTATTCTTCCGTGGGGGAGACTACCTTCTGACCGAGACTCTGTACTTCGGTGAGGAGGACTCGGGCAAGGCGGGAGTCGAGCCTGTGACGTACGCTGCATTCCGCGGCGAGGACGTCAGCTTTACCGGCGGAGTCAAGGTTTCTCCCGACAAGATTACTCCTGCCGAGGGTGATGTGGCGGAGCTCGTTACGGATGCGGCGGCGAGAGAGGCTCTAATGATGGCGGATCTGTCCGACCTCGGGATCCGTCTCCCTGCCTGCAACGAGGAGGAGAAGCCGGCATTCTATATCGGCGACACGGCGCTCAACACCGCGCGCTGGCCGAACAGAGATGCGAAGATGCCGTATACGCAGACCGTCAGCAGACCGATCGACAATCCCGATACATCAAAAACGATAGGAATATTCCCGCCCGCAGCTCGCCGCGCGGCTAAGTGGTCGGAGAGATCGAAGGAGAACGCATATATTTTCGGATATCTTGCATACGACTGGACGAACGATTACTTCAAAGTATCTGCGTTCGATACCGATGCTCGTACCGTGACGATAGCCAACAACGGCGGAGGATACTACAGCTCGATAACTCGCGCGGACCGCAACTACTACTTCCTCAACATACCGGAGGAGCTCGACGCTCCGGGTGAGATGTACATCGACCGCGATGCGGGGCGCGTGTACTTCTACCCGACCGACGATTTTGACGGTGAAAACCTCACGGTAAGCCTTCCGTCAGCTCAGCTCATATACATGAGCCATACGAAGAACGTGACGTTTGAGGGGATAGATATAGAATATGCGACCGGATACGCCGTTAAGGCGGACGGAGCGGAGAACCTCACGTTCCGCGGCTGCAATATAGCGCACGGCTCGTCTACGGCTATGATACTCGACGGCAGAGCCATCACGGTGTCCGACTGCGATATCTACGATTTCGTCCTCGGCGGCATTATCATAACGGGCGGCGACAGGAAGACTCTTACCTCGGGCGAGAGTGTAATCGAAAACTGCCGTATTCACGACATCAACCGCACGGAACGCCCGTACCGCACGGCGATACAGGCGGGAAGCGTCGGACTTTTGATCGATCGGTGTGAGCTGTACAACTGTGCGCACATGGCTCTCGACATCAGAACGAACGATGTGCGCCTGACGGGGAGTGAGATACACCACTGTGTGACGAATACGGGAGATATGGGTGCGGTTTACTACGGCCGCAACCCATCGCTGCTCGGCACGGAGATATTGAATAACTATTTCCACGATATCGGAAACGAACTGAAGCTTGAGATGGGTCAGAAGATGATATATGTGGACGACGGCTCGATGGGCGCTGTGATCCGCGGCAATGTGTTTGAGCGCTCGGTAGGTCAGTACAATACTGCGGCCGTAAACCTCCACGGTGCACAGTTCTGTGACATTACGAACAACATATTTGTAGACATAGATTGCGCCTTTTCAAACTGGGGCTGGACGACGGATGAGAGCGGCGAGCACCCCGAGATTCAGGACCGCTGGTTCCTCAGTCTTTACGATCGGAATGACAGCGGATACGGGATTTCGCAGATGCTCGTAAATGTCGGATTTGACAGTGACATTTGGCGAGAACACTACAGCGGAACAGTCTTTGAGAATCTTTACAACTATATCGATTCCGAACGCATAGAGCAGTACAGCTCGCTTTCTGATGAAGAGATGCTGAAGATCGCGCGTGAGAGCGCACCGTCGAAGTCGAATCGACTTGCGGGCAACGTGTTCGTGAATGTAAATCAGCAGTATGATATGAAGTGGGGCGCCGATCTTGATGAGCACGACAACGTAACGGAGACGACCGACATATTCGAGTCTTACGGGGACAAAGACTTCAGCTTGACGGCTCTGGGACTTGAACGCATACGGAACAAGATACCCGACTTTCCGGAGATACTGTTTTCCGGGATGGGAGTCAGCGGGAGATAATCGGCAAACCGAGAAAGGAATGAACAAATGAAACTAAGGAAGATAGCAGCGCTGGCACTGGCAGTGATAATGCTCGCGGGAGTGCTGATGACGGGCGCGG
>CAKSEM010000238.1 GCA_934446485.1 uncultured Eubacteriales bacterium
AGAATCCAAGAAAAATCAATCTGATTGTGGTACATTGCAGTGCCACACGTGTTAACCAAGACTTCCCTGTAGAAGCATTGGAAGCCTGCCACAAGGCAAGAGGCTTCAAGAGCATCGGCTACCACTATTACATTACGAAGGATGGCGTGGTCTATCCCTGCCGTCCAGAAACCGAGGTGGGGGCTCACGCCCGCCGCTACAACGCCCACAGCATCGGAATCTGCTACGAGGGCGGTCTCGACGAGAAAGGCAAGCCTGCCGACACTCGCACTCCAGCCCAGAAGGAATCTCTGGAAGACCTCCTCTACAGTCTCGCCCTCGACTATCCCGATGCCGAGATCCTAGGTCATCGTGACCTCCCCTGGGTCCGCAAGAGCTGTCCTTGCTTCGATGTCAGGGAATGGCTGAAGGAAATAGACTTCCATCTCTAGAAGCCCGAATAGGTCTAAAAAATCCGTGAGATCTGTGAGATCTGTGGGAGAACAAAAAACTCCGCGAGGAGTCGAAAATTCGTTCTATTCGTGAGATTCGTGTTCAAAATCATCCCAACTTGTAGCAATACAGGTTGGGATCTTTATTATCCGTGAGATCTGTGTGCAGGTGTAATAATGCTTTACTTTCCCCTATTCCTATCGTATCTCTGCTTATAATAATCGTGCATGGTATCCAGAGATATTTCCACGCATGAGTAATCGTATGGCATCAGACCTTCACGCTTCTCGCTCCATGGCTTTTCGCTATGCGTCAAGAGGATAAGTTGGTTCTGGGTTCGTGACCCATAGAGCATGATGACACGTTCGGTCAGAGCTATCTCTTCCTTTTCCAAGCCCATTTTATCCAACAGCAGTTTTTCCTTAACAGCTGGGTCATCGCCATCAGCGACAAAGTTACTCATCTTCAAATGGTCACACATTCCTGGCACCATATCCTTATAGATATGATAAATCTCAGGATAAACAGGACCATTTACCCAAGCCTGTGGCGCACAATCAAACAATTGATTCTCTCGCCCAAAGCCTACCATATGCCAAGCCTGCTCATAATAGAGTATCTTTTGGAGTTTCAAAGGACTAACAGTCAATCCCTTCATCAGCATAGTTATGCCGACGTAAGATGCATAGTCCTTTATATCTACAGTTCTCATATTCTTCTTTTTTAAAAATCCGATTGCAAAGTTACACTTTTCTCCCGAAACCTCCAAGCGAAATTGAGAAAAAGACCGAACAGATCCCAGAAATTCGTGCTATTCGAGTTATTCGTGTTCAAAATCATCCCAGCTTGTAAGTCCTAAAAAGCTTATGGGTTGGGATTTCTATACTTATATATCTTTAACTTTAATGAAGAAGTCCGATATCGGTCAAGGCTATCCTTGTGAATTTCTTAGCCCCTTTCTTATTCAGGAAGAAGCTATTCATGAACAAGGACGAGTCTCTGCTGAACCTGGAGTCATCCATATAGTTATGGAATGGGACAGTCTTGTCTTCTATCTTTTCAATTAAATCATATACAAATAGCTGGCGTGCTTTCTCATCAAACTTCTCCGCTAACGTATGGTACATTGGCGGAATCATTATAACTGGCTTAATGTTGCGTTCCTTGCAGAATGATATGATGTCATTCAGTATCTCTGCAGCATCGTTCACTCCATCTTTGTTGATCAGAGAAAGAGGTTGGGAGAAATCAGACAATGCAAACTCATGCTTCCACCCGGCAATCCAACGCTCGGCATCAATTTCCATTTCTTCTTCCGTAAAAGCATGCGACTTCTTGGGTCTCAGCAAACCTTTCAGCTCGGAGTAGAGACTAAGAAGTGGAAACTGACGCAAAGGGCTGGCAGCAACATTCTTTACTTTTTGTTGCCTGCGATAAGAGAAATGAGGTATGGAGAGAGGTGAGAGCAAGGTATAGAATCGGTCTTCCCAAATTTCACAGCTACCAGATATAGAACTAAAGACACATAATGAAAGGATTAGATAACTACCTTTTGGATTAAGATAGCTAAAATAATTCTTTAATATTGCTTGGTCTGCTGATAACGGATTAGACCGAAGTGCAAAATTGCTCCCCTGTATCTGCAATCCTTCGTAATTGAAGGCATGACAACCTGATGTGGAACCGAGGTTGATTACATCAGTGTTGAAAGTATTATATTTCCAAAACTTCTGACAGTCTGGAAACAATTCCTCGTTAAACCAATGGCTTCTTCTTACGAGTCCATTCAGTTTGTTTCCTATTTTTTTCTTTATACTAATAGTCCAGGACACATTTTTGATTCTACCAAATATTGATTATCAATATTGAGAGAAGAAATGAGTTTTACCTCATCCTCCGTCAAAGAGAAATCAAAGATATTGAAATTCTCTGCCAGTCGAATAGGATTCTTGGTTT
>CAKSEM010000239.1 GCA_934446485.1 uncultured Eubacteriales bacterium
GCTGGAGACTTACCTCGGCAGCGTGACGCTTGAGGATCTCGTTCACGGCACGCTTTAATTTATAAAAATTTATGCGGCATGCGCCGCGGCTCAAGGAGGAATTAAAATTGAAGGTTTACGCAGACAATGCGGCAACGACCATGATGAGTCAAACTGCCATTGACACCATGAGCATATGTATAAAAGATATATACGGCAATCCGTCAAGCCTGCACACCACAGGACAGCGCGCAGCTGAAGCACTCGCCTGCGCCCGCCATACTGTAGCGGTATGCCTCGGCGCACGCGACTCGGATATTTATTTTACATCGGGCGGAAGCGAAAGCGACAACCAGGCCATAAGATCGGCAGCACTTTACGGAAAACGAAAAAACAAAACTCATATTATCTCGACTAAGTTTGAGCACCATGCTGTTCTTCACACCCTTGAAAAACTTGAACGGGAAGGCTTTGAAGTCACGTATCTCGATGTGCATGAGGACGGCATCATTTCCCTATCCGAGCTTGAATCAGCAATTCGGGATGATACAGCACTCGTCACGGTAATGTACGCAAACAATGAAATCGGCACGATCGAACCGATAGATGAGATCGGAGAGATCTGCGCAAGACACAAGGTCATATTTCACACCGATGCCGTTCAGGCAGTGGGACATATACCGATAGATGTCAAGCGTTCACAGATCGATATGATGTCAGTCTCCGCACACAAATTCAACGGTCCGAAAGGCATCGGTGTCCTGTACGCCAAGGATCGTGCGGTTCTCTCATCGCTGATCGAGGGCGGCGCACAGGAACGCGGACGCCGTGCGGGAACGGAGAATGTTCCCGCAATAGTATCCATGGCAGCCGCACTTGAAGAAGCCTGCGGCGATATGGATGAAACCGGGGCGCGCCTTTCTGCCCTGCGGGACCGCCTTATCGACGGATTGCTGAAGATTCCGCACTCGATCCTTAACGGCAGCCGCAGTTTGCGTCTGCCCGGAAACGTAAACATCTGCTTTGAAGGAATTGAAGGTGAATCGCTCCTTCTGATGCTCGATATGTACGGCATTGAAGCCTCCTCGGGTTCGGCATGCACATCAGGATCTCTTGATCCGAGCCATGTGCTCCTTGCTATCGGACGACCGCACGACATAGCTCACGGTTCACTCAGGTTGACACTCGACCGCTATAACACGGCGGATGAGATAGATTATATTATTGAAAAAGTCCCGGAGGTAGTCGCAAAGCTGCGCGATATGTCCCCCGTATGGGATGATCTTCAGAAAGGACGCAGAGAGTATGTTATACAGTGAAAAAGTAATGGATCATTTCAAGAATCCGAGAAATGTCGGAAAGATTGAAGATGCCGACGGTGTAGGCGAGGTAGGTAACGCAAAGTGCGGCGACATTATGAAAATGTATCTGAAGATCGATAACGGCATCATAACAGATGTTAAATTTAACACCTTCGGATGCGGCTCGGCAATTGCAACGAGCAGTATGGCTACCGAGATGATCAAAGGAAAGCCCATAGATGAGGCGTTGAAGCTGACGAACAAAGCCGTCGTTGAAGCTCTCGACGGTCTGCCGGCACACAAAATACACTGTTCGGTGCTTGCGGAAGAAGCCGTTAAAGCTGCAATACGCGACTACTATGACAGGAACGGAATCACATATGATGAAATACTCCTTCCTAAATCGTGCAGCTGCGACAGCTGTTCCAATTCTTGAATCAGTAAAAGCAAAGGGGTTGACCGCAGAGGTCAACCCTTTTGTTTTTCGGTATATGCATTTTGTCGCTCTATAAGATATATTCGTCTTCGCGATGCCTGCAATAGAAGTTTTATTTACAGCGACGCCGTCCGTTCTTTCTGTCGAAGGCGGGATTGTACCCATAAAAATTCTTTGAATCGGCATCATCCTGAGCCAGTCTCAAAGCATCGCCGAAGCGCTGATAGTGTACAAGCTCGCGCTCACGCAAGAAACGGATCGGATCACATACGTCGGGGTCGTCAATGAGACGCAGAATATTGTCATATGATAGCCGCGCCTTTTGCTCTGCTGCAAGGTCTTCATTCAGATCCGCAAAAACATCCCCCGTTGACGCGATATACTTCGCATCAAACGGTACGCCCGTTACATCTGCAGGATACACACCGGCAGTATGGTTTATAAAGTACGCGTCGAACCCGGAGTTCTTTATCTCTTCGGGCGACATCGATCTCGTGAGCTGGTGCATGATGGTACTCACCATCTCTACGTGCGCCAGTTCTTCGGTGCCCAGAGAAGCATCGGAAATGTTCCAATGTATCAAATACGAGGACAAGCGTGAGGTCTTTGGCTTAAAAATACATAGCTTTTCGACACTCGACAGAATTAAAAAATACGACGACTCTGACA